>JBFLZB010000004.1:33642-69259 GCA_040756475.1 Thermodesulfobacteriota bacterium | reverse complement strand
CGAGACGGGGCTCCTGGAGGACGCCCGGGCCGCCCGCCGGCACCTGGAGGCGCTGGTTCCCGGCGCCCCGGTGGTGCTGTTCGGGGAATCCCTGGGCTCGGCGGTGGCCCTGGCCGAGGCCGTGGCGCGCCCCCCCGCGGCCCTGGTGCTCCGATCCCCCTTCACGTCGCTTGCGGCCCTGGGAAAGCTCCACTACCCCTTCCTGCCGGTGGGCTGGCTCCTGCGGGACCGTTACCCCTCCCTGGACCGTATCGCGCAGCTCGCGTGCCCCCTGTTCGTGGCCGCCGGCGAGCGCGACAGCATCGTCCCCCTCTCGGAGAGCCGAGTCCTCTTCGACGCCGCCCCGGTTTCGGTCAAGCGCCTCCTGGTCGTCCCCCGGGCGGACCACAACGACGGGGAGCTCTTCGCCGGCAAGCGCCTCCTGGAAGAGGTCGGCCGGTTCCTGGACGACGTCCTCCCGCCGTCCCCCCCGCCGAAGCCCTGAGGACACCGAGGGAAGGGATGAACACCCCCGCGCCCCCCTTCCCCCATGCCCACGACCCGGGTGCGCTGCGTATGGGAGATACATCGTTTTTCGTGTTTCAAGACGCAGAGCAGTTCCATCACATACACTCTTTGCGCACATCCGCATCCATCTTTCTCCGTCATGACCCTCAAGAACGGAGCCGGACCTGCCGAAACATGCGCAGGACAAGAAGTCCTGCCATGGTAGCCGAGGAACCTGCCGGGAAACCCTGGGGTTTTGGCGGAGGTCTTCGGAGAAAGGATGGGTCGATGGCGCGCAAATCCAGCCTTCTGGCCGCGGTGGCGGCCGCATGCCTCCTTCTCGCCGGGTGCGGAGGAGGAGGCGGCGGAAGCAACGACGGAGACGGCGAGCCGACGCCGGCCGTTTCCATCCAGCTCTCCAAGACCTCGGCGTCTCCCCTCACGCCCCTCGAGATCGCAGCCCAAGACCTCGCCCCGGGGGCCTCGGTGGAGGTGGAGTTCGCCAACACCGCGGGCTACCTCGTGAGGAGCCTGGCCCTGCGGGTCGGGCAGGACGGGCGTGTGCTCGCCGGGGTGCCGCTCTATGTGAACCCGAGCACCGGAGCGTACACCGCCGGGCAGGTGCGCCTGCGCATCTCCCAGACGCCCCCGGGGGGCACCAAGACCTGGAGCGCTTCCGTCCCGCTGACGATCGAGGCCCTGCCATCGGTTTCCAGCGAGGCTGTCGGTGCCGTCACGCGCTCCTTCCTCACCGCCTCGGCCCTGAGCGCACAGCGGCGCATCTCCCAGCTCGAGTTCCTGGAAGTCGCTCTCGGGGGGGCGGTGGACACGGGCGCGGAGAGAAACCTCCTGGCAGGGGTCCTCAAGGACCTCGTCGCCACCCGCAGCCAGGTGGACCGGGTCGCAAGCACCCCGAGCCTCGTGATCGACGCCGGCACCGCCGGGGACGGGACCGCCCTGCGTCTTACGTGGGAAACCCTGGACACCCTGGATCGGATCCTCAGCGTCTGGCTGGCCGGGCTGCCCCTGGAGCCGGCCACCGACGGCGCGGCCCGCGCCGCTCGGGCCGCCGGGCTCGACGCCGCCTCCGCCAACACGATCCTCCAGAATCTCTCCAGTTGGGTCGGCCTAACCTCCAACGTCCAGACGCTCCAGTCCCGCGAGGCGAGCACGGCAGACACCACCCTGGCCTTCCTGGACGGCCTGTCCAACTCGGCCGGCCTCGCAGGCGCCGACATGGACTCGGTGGGGATGGTGCTGGGGTGGGCCGGGGTCATGAACGCGACGTACAACTACCTGGGCGACTGGGGAAAGGTGGTGGACGGGGTGGCGGCCTGCCTCGGCACGGGCCCCTGCACGACCACCGAGGACGACGCGCAGCGCCTGCTGGAGAGCGGCGCCGGGGACCTCCTTGCAGCCTATGCCCAGGCCGGCATCGGGAACATCAGCTTTCTCTATGGCAGCGCCGCTCCCACCGGGCCCGCGTCCCTGGCCCTGGCGCTCTATGGCTACGTGAAGAACAACGGTGCGGCCGCGGCCAACGAAGAGATCGGCGCCCACATCTCTTCCGTCACGGGCGGGGGCTTCTCCATCGGCGGCATGGTGCACAGCGCCGACACCGCGTCGCCCCTGGACCTGGTGCAGCTGCGCGCTTCGGCGTGCCCCGACTACCCCCGGATCTCGCCGAGCAGTGTCTCGGATGCAGGCGGCACCTACCTCCTGGTGATCCCGCCCTGCGAGACCGACCCGGATCTCACCATCGTGGCCACCGACCCGATCACCGGCACGGCCTACGGTTCCGTGTACCTGGGCGTCACGGACAGCTCCCCGCAGGTGACGGCCCCCGCGCTGTCCTACAGCGGACCGCCCCCGGGCACCACGCCCGAGCCCGAGCCCGAGCCCGAGCCCGAGCCCGAGCCCGAACCGGAACCCGAGCCGAGTGCCGTCTGCTGCGCCTGCACGTTCGACGTCTACTGCACCGCCTTCGGTCCGGGGGGCTGCTGGCGCTGCGGGGAGACCGCCATGGTCGACGGCGTGTGCCAGGGCCCGGGGGGCAGCCTCATCACGGAGGGCGCCTGCGAGTGCGATCCGTTCCTCTACCAGGTCTGCCAGTAGGAAGTCCTCTCCAACGACTGCACCGCGCCTTCCGCCGCCCCCCTTCGCCACGAGGACGAAGGGGGGCGGCGCTTTGGGAGCTTGCCACCTGCCCCTCGCTTGCGAGGAACCGGCCTCGGTACCTCCGCAGCCGAGATTCCACAACCTTGACGGGATAGGAACCCTGGACTAGGGTTCGATTGTCACGGCTCGACGAAGAAACCCACAGGAGGTGTGCCGGAGGTCGACCGGGGACGTGGAGGGGTTACGACGAGCCCCCTGGATGCTGCAAGCCCTTCGGCGGCATTCGATCCCCGCGACGGAACAAGCTTCTCCAAGCGATGGACATTGGAGACAGCCATGAAGCGGCAGCGCCAAAAAGTGCCGATACGAGGCCTCAAGGGGTGACTCTTCCCTTTGAGGCCTTTTGTCTTCTGCCGCCGTACCTTCTCAGGTCGAGACCTTTTCCAACCCAGGGCCTCGGAAGGTACGCGAGGATGGGCTGTCTGGCGCGTCTGACGACGGGGTGCACGCCAGGCCATGTGATCTCGTGAACAACTTCGGGTGCAGAGCGGTACGAAGTGCTGTCGAGCCGGATCTCTCGTTGCGCAAGTCCGAAGCGTGTCCGGCGTGCGGTCCAGCTTGGACCCGAACCCGGCTGTTCCCTAGCGTCCGAGTTGCCACCCGGGCCGGCTCGCACTGGAGGAAGGTCATGACAATGCAATCGAAGACTCCATCGGAGACGCAGGACCGCGAAGAAGGCCGAGGCTGGACACTGCCGACGAGCCGCCGCGGCTTTCTGGCGGCCCTGGCGGGTGCCGGCGCGGCGATCTCGCTGGGCAGCAAGGTCGCCTGGGCCAACGGCGAGATCGGTTTCTGGGCCAAGGATCTCACCAACGAGCAACTGATCCACCTGTACACGACGATCCAGCGCATCCGCTGGTTCGAGCGCACCTGCGTGGACAAGATGCTCACCGAGCCCGGCTATCGCGGCTACAACCACTTCTACGTCGGACAGGAGGCGGTGGCCACGGGGGTTTCCGCCGCCCTGAAGAACACGGGCGGGGTGATGGAGGCGGACCTCGTCTACAGCACCCACCGCCCCTCCGGCCACGCGATCGCCAAGGGCGTGGAAGTAAAGAAGATGGCCGCGGAGTACGAGTTCCGGGCCACGGGGCTAAACAAGGGGTACGCGGGGGAGATGCACATCGCCGACAAGTCGGTGGGCTTCATGGGAGCCGACGGCATGATCGGCCCCGGCTACGTCATTGCCACCGGGTCCGCCTTCGCCATCCGCGCCCGGGGCAGCAAGCAGGTCGTCGTGAACTACGGCGGCGACGGCACCTACGCCACCCCCCACTTCCACAGCGCGCTCAACAACGCGGCGCTCCTCAACCTGCCCTTCATCTACGTCCTGGAGAACAACCTGTACCACCAGTATGCACACTACTCCTACTCCTGCCCGATGAAGGACATCGCCATCGCTGCCAAGACCTACGGGATCCCAGGGGTGGTCGTGGACGGCCAGGACGTGATCCAGGTGTACAACGCGGCGAAGCAGGCGGTGGAGCGCGCGCGCGCCGGCGAGGGGCCGACCCTCATCGAGGCCAAGACCTACCGCTACTACAACCACTGGGGCGCACCCGGCGCCAAACCGGGCGAGTTGGGCGCCTTCGGCTACGACCCCCTGGCCATCACCTCCTTCCGGCCGGAGCGCGAGGTGCGCGCCTGGATGGCCCGCGACCCGGTCGACATCTCTCGCAACACCCTCATCCATTGGGGAGTTCTGGATCGAGCCAAGGCCGACGAGATCGAGACTGCCGCCAGGGCGGAGATGGTCGAGGCCTTTGCCTGGGCCGACAAACAGCCCCTCGGCAAGCCGGAAGACGGGCTCAAGCACGTCTTCGTCGAGGGCACCGTTCTTCCCCGGCAGTTCGGCTGAGCCGGACTGCGCAGAGGGGAACAGGCGCAACCACCTCACACTTGGCAAGCAATGGGGAGGGCGACCATGGCACGCAAGAGCTTCATGTACTCGGTCCTCGAGGCCGTGCAGTACGAAATGCAAAAGGACCCCAACATGATCTGGATCTTCGAGTTGACGCCGCCGGTGGCGTCGACCCCGGGGAAGCCGGTCATCAACCTGGAGAGGGAGTTCGGCCGCAAGCGGGTGGTCAATACCGGCATCGACGAGATGTGGATGGCAGCCTGCGTTCTGGGCGCGGGCCTGGCCGGTTCCCGGGCCGCCACCTACATCCCCTACCAGGGCAACGCCATGTGCTTCCAGATCCTGCAGAATCACGCGGGCAAGCTGCACCACATGACGGGTGGGCAGGCACAGATGCCGGTGGTCTTCGTGCTCGAGATGACCGGGCAGACCCCGGGCTTCGCCGGCCAGCACTCCGACTACGAGATCGACACCTACTACGCGCACATCCCCGGCCTGAAGACGGTCATCCCGTCGAACCCCACCGATGCCAAGGGCATGATGGTGTCGGCGCTACGCGATCCGAACCCGGTCGCCTTCCTGTATGCGGCCGGCCTGCGGGACATGATCGAAGACGTGCCCGATGACCCGTACACCACGCCCCTGGACAAGGCCGCCATACGGTCCGAGGGGAGCGACATCACCATCGTGGGCTCGGGCGGCGGCATGCCCGAGGTGCTCAAGGCGACCGAGCAGTTGCAGAAGCAGGGCATGAAGGTGGAGACCATCGACCTGCGCTCCCTCAAGCCCATGGACACCGAGACCCTCGTGACGTCGGTGCAGAAGACCAAGCGGCTCCTGGCCGTGGACCAGTCCTACTACACCCTGGGCCCGGCGGCCGAGGTGATCGCCCGGGTGGCGGAGAACGTGGACGGCGCGCGCTTCAAGCGCATCGCCTTTCCCGACGCGCCGCCTCCGGCGTCTCCCGAGATGTTCCTGTGGATGCGGCCCAACGCCGACCACATCGTCGCCGCGGCGAAGAAGCTGGCTGCCTGAAGGCCCGAAGAAAGGGGCCCGCCGCGGGTGGATCCCTCCAACCGCGGCGGGCAGCCACCCGGATCGTCCCAGGGAGAGTGAGGCGCCATGGAAACGCAGGGCATGGGCGAGATCGATCCCCAGGCTGGGAAGCAGCCGGGCGAGACGTGCGGGAACTGCGGCAGCGACGCCACACACCCCGCGAGCGTGCGGTCGGCGTTCTGGCACGGCGACCGGTTGGTGGTCGTGGAAGACATCCCCGCCATCGTGTGCGGGGCCTGCCACGAGCAGTTTTACGACGACCACACGGTGGTGCTGCTCGACCTGCTCCGGGGCGACGGCTTTCCATCGGAGAGCGCACTGCGAGAGCTGCGCGTACCGGTCTTCTCCCTGCGCGACCGGACCGTGCGCCGGGAGGAACCATGACGTGCCCACGACACCGAAGGTGGCTGGTTCCGGCCGCCGCCGGCGCCCTGCTCCTGGGCGCAGTGCCGGCGCTGCCCCAGCTCGACGACTCCTTCATGCCCAAGGGGGGCAAGACCCTGCTGCTCCAGGTCCTGGCCGAAGCGGGCAACGGGGGGGAGCTCCTGGCCCTCCTCTCCGCCCGCCGCAGCGAAGGGGAGTGGCGCCAGGTCCTCGCCCCCCGCGCCGCGGCGCTGAGCGAACGGGAGCAGAGCACCCTCGCGGCCTATCTGGCGGTGAACATGCCCGTGTCGAACCCCGGGGAAGTGGCACAGCGGGAGGGACGAACGGCGGAGCTCTATGCAGCCCTTCCGCGGGACGGCCGGGAGCTGGCCTGGCACGAGTGCCAGTTCTGCCACTCCCTGTTCACGAGCCATCTCACGCAGGATCGCAGCCTGCAGGCCTGGATGAACATGTTCGAGTCCCCCTTCCACCGCGAGATGAAGATGACCCCGCAGGAACGGGAAGAGTTCTCGCGCTACTCGGCCATCAACATGCCCATGAAGATCGAAGACGTGCCGCCCGACCTGCGCTTCTGACGAAGGGCGCGGCACCAACCGCCCCTCGGCGGCGATCACGGGCCTTCAAGGGAAGGACGCAAGCCATGCGCATCGCGCGACGCAACGCGGTTGCCGTCCTCGCGCTCCTCGGGGCGGCCCTGGCCGCACCGGTGCAGGCAGAGTTCGATCCGATCTTCGATTTCATCCCCCTCGGGGGCCGCTCGCTGCTCACCGACGTTCTCGAGGGCAAGCCGCCGGCAGGCGAGGCGCGGGCCCTCCTCACCGAAACGCGGTCCACCCAGGAGTGGGTGCAGTACCTGAAGGAACGTAAGACCTCCCTGGCCGGGCTGCGGGGTCTCGCGGAGGAAGAGCTCCTGACTCTTGCAGACTACCTGGCGGTAAGCATGCCGCTGGCCGCGGACCAGGTGCCCGCGGACCCTGCCGCGGCCAACTGGGCGCAGATCCTGCCGCGGGACGGGCGGGACATGGCGCTCGAGTTCTGCCAGTCGTGCCACATCATCACCGTTACGGTCACCCAGGACCGCACCGTGGAGCACTGGCTCGGCACCATGAACAAGCCAAGCCACATCGAGATCAAACTCACACCCCGGGAGCGGGAGGCGCTGGCCCGGTATCTCGTCTTGAACGCCGGGATCCCGATCGATCGGATCCCCGAGGACCTGCGGGCCGGGGGGGCATCGTACTAGCCCCCCCGATGGGCCCGACAGGGCCGGGGCAGCCGGGGCGGGCGGCCCTCCGGAGCCGAAGCCAGCCCTTGCCGGCGCACGGCCTTCCTCGTCGCCGGGCTGAAGCGCCGTCGAGGCGGGCAGACGCCCACAGGGGTGCAACCCATGTTGTTCACCTCGTTCGAGTTCTTCCTCTTTCTGCCGCTCACGCTCCTGGTATTCGCGGGGGTGCGGCCGGGCCATCGGTGGCTCTGGCTGCTCCTGACAAGCTGCGTGTTCTATGGCATCTGGCAGCCTCTCAACCTCGTCTACCTGGGCGCGGTCACGCTGGTGGCGGCGGCCTGCGGGTGGGCTCTCGACCGCACGGCCGGCGGGCCCGGGCGCGGCTGGATCCTGGGGATCGGGCTCGCCGCCGTCCTCGGGTCGCTGTTCGGCTTCAAGTTCTGGGATTTCATCGCCGGCGAGATCGAACGCGCCGCGGGCGCCCTTCTGGGCCTCGAGGCCGAAGCCGCCCTGCCCCGGCTCGGGGTGGCGGCGCCCGCGGGGTACTCCTTCTATGCCTTTGCCGCGGCAAGCTACCTGGTCGACGTGTACGCCGGCCGTCTGCCGGCCGGGCGAAAGGCCGGTCACGTGGCGCTGTACGTGGCCTACTTCCCAAAGATCTTTGCGGGACCCATCGAGCGGGCCACGACCTTCCTGCCCCGGGTCCTGTCCGGCCTTCGCGCCCATCCCGCCATGCTCGTCCTCGGCTTGCAGCTCATGGGCTGGGGGCTGTTCAAGAAGGTCGTCATCGCCGACAACCTGGCGCCGGTGGTCGACCGCACCTTCACCATCGCCGCCTACGCTCCGCCGATGGAGCTGCTCCTCAGCGTCTATTTCTTCGCCTTTCAGATCTACTGCGACTTCTCGGGCTACACGGACATCGCCATCGGGGTCTCGCTCCTCTTCGGTCTGACGCTGATGGAGAACTTCCGCCGTCCCTACCTGGCTCGAAGCACCGCCGAGTTCTGGGGACAGCGCTGGCACATCTCGCTGGGCCACTGGTTCCGCGACTACCTGTACATCCCCCTCGGCGGGAGCAGGGGAAGTCCGTGGCGCCGGTACGCGAACATCATGGCGGTCTTCACCGTGAGCGGCCTGTGGCACGCGGGCCTGGGCTACGGGGTGGGGTGGACCTTCCTCGTCTGGGGAGCACTGAACGGCTTCTATCAGTGGGTCGGGCTCGCCACGGCCCCGGCGTGGCGACGGCTCGGGGAGCGCCTGCCGCGGGTCCGGGGCAGCGCGGCGCTTCGCGCGCTGCGCATCCTCTTGACCTTTCACCTGATTGCCCTGGCCTGGGTCTTCTTCCGCGCCGCCACCGTGGGCGACGCGTTGCTCATCCTGAAGCGGATCGCAGGCAACCTCGGTCGGATCGCGAGCCTCGTGACGCGCTACCCGTACAGCACGGACCACTACCTCGCCTTCGGCCTCATCGCGTTCCTGCTGGGAGTCGAGCTCCTGGACGAGCGTCGCTCGATCTTCCAGAGGCTCTCGGCCGCGCCGGTCGCAGTGCGGTGGGGGATCTACTACGGGATCCTCTTTGGGCTCCTCCTCCTCGGGCGCTGGCAGGCGAAAGAGTTCCTCTACATGCAGTTTTGACGCGACCGGGCCTCCGGACAGCGAGCGGCCATGAAACCTCTCGGCAAAGCCGCCCTCCTTTTCATCGGCATCGGGCTGCTGCTCTACGCAGCCGTCTACTACTCCGCCGAACGGCTCGTGTATCGTACCGGCCGCAGCAACCCCTTCTTCAAGCTCGCGACGGCGGAGGAACGGCACTTCGATTGGGTGATCCTGGGCGCTTCCCACGCCATGCCCCTGGCCTTCGACGGCTTCAACGCCCACATGGAGGCCGAGACGGGGCTGCGCATCCTCAACCTCGCCGCGCCGGGCACGGGCCCGCTCTACACCCGGTTCGTGCTCGAACACTTTCTGCGCGGGCGTCGGGCCGACCACGTCCTGTACGTGCTCAACTCCTTCGCCTTCCACTCCCGCACTTGGAACGAGGACCGGTTCGCCGACGCCTCGCTGCTGCGGCGAACCCCCTTCGAGCCGGCGCTGGCCCGGCACTTTTTCGACTACAGCCGCCGCCACGGCGTGGCGGCGCTGGCGGTGCTCGACTACGTGACGGGTTTTTCCAAGCTCAACCATCGGGATCGGTTCGAGCCCGACATCTGGGAAGGAGAGAAGCAGTTCGAGCGCACCCACCGCCCCTCCGCCGTCTCCGACCGCAAGCGCATCGAGTATCTCTACCCGGAGGGTCCCGACCCCAAGGCCTTTCGCCGCTATCTCGAAGAGTTCGCGGCGCTGGTCGCCCTCGTGGGGCGCGAAGGCATGGACTTAGTGGCGATCAAGATGCCGGTGCCGGCCCGCTTCCATGCCCGACTTCCGGAGGAGGCGGCGTTCGACGAGGCGGTGGGGCGCATCCTGGAGGAAGCCGGGGCCGTCTTCCACGACTTTTCCCTGAGCATGGACGAGCCGCGCTTCTACTTCGACACCGACCATCTGAACCGAACCGGATTGACGGAGTTCTTCGAGCGCCACCTCAAGGCCGTCCTGCTCTCCCCGTGACAGGAAAGGAGCGACCCCAACCCAACACATCGCAAGAGAACCGAAGAAAGGGTCGGGAGCCCTGGAGGGGAACCCGAAGGGGAGAACGACTCCCTGGCGGCCCCAGGGCGCAGGATCGTTCGGTCTACTTCTCCTTGCCGCCCCCTGCCCGGTCCGGATTCGCGGACAGGCCCACGTCGGGAGCCGCCACCTCCAGGAGGGACATCATGCCGGCCTCGGCGTGCTCCAGGATGTGGCAGTGCATCATCCACAGGCCCGGGTCCAGGGGCAGCGCCGCCACGTCCACGGTCTCCCTGGGCCGCAGGAGCACCGTGTCGCGCCAGCGCTCCTCCGCCACCGGACGCCCGTCGCGGGCCACCACCCGGAAGAAGAGGCCGTGGATGTGCATGGGGTGGAGCCGGAAGGAGTCGTTCCAGAACCGGAGCCGGGCCCACTGCCCCAGGGGGAGGGTCGCGAGCACCGGGTGGTCCCCGTGGCCGCCCGGGGCGTGGTCCTCGTGGCGGTAGGCGGCGCCCCCGATGGTCCACTCGATGCCGAAGGGGCCGCCCTCCCGGGAGGCCAGTCGGAAGGTGTGGCGCGGCTCGGCCCGGTCCGGGGGGAGCTCGGCCGGCCACGGCCCCAGACGCAGGGCGGGAGAAGCCGGTCCTTCTTCGGGCACCGCGCCCTCCACCGCAAGGGTGGCCAGCACCCGGACCCGGGAGGTGAACCGGTCGGTCACCTCCAGCCGGGTGCCGCCCGAGACCCGGGGGACCAGGAGGTCCAGGTCGGCCCGGTTGCCCGGAGCCAGCTCGAGCCCCGCGGCGTCCAGGGGGCGGTCGGTGGGGAGGCCGTCGAAGGCCACGAGCCGCGGCTCCCATGCTCCGAAATCGGGGGCGAAGACCCGGCCGTTGGCGACGTTGACCAGCCGCAAGCGCAGCCGCTCCCCGGCCCGGACCGGCTCGGCGGGGCGAAGCCGGCCGTTTACGGTCAGCACATCCCCCCAGCGGCCGTCATGGGCGAGGTCGGTGCGGGTGTTGAACCGGGGTTCGACCTGGCCGTCTTCCCCCAGGCGCCAGTCGTCCAGCACCCAGAGGATCTCCCGCACCCCCGGCGGGGGTTCGTCCTCCTCCACCACCAGAATGCCGTAGAGCCCCCGCTCCACCTGCTCGCTGCTGCGCAGGTGGGGGTGGAACCAGTAGGTGCCGGCGTCGGGGGGCGCGAATTCGTAGACGAAGGTGCCCCCCGGCGGGACGGGGTCCTGGGTGACCCAGGGCACCCCGTCCATGGCGTTGGGCACCCGCACCCCGTGCCAGTGGATGGTGGTGGGCTGGGGCAGCCGGTTCTCGAAGCGCACCCGAAGGGTCTGGCCCCGCCGCACCCGCAGGGTGGGGCCCGGCACCTGGCCGTTGTAGGCCCAGACCTCGAGCTCCCCGCCGTCCAGGAGGGGCAGCCGGGAAGGCGCGGCGACGATCTCAGCCTCCACGATCTCCACAGTCTCGAGCCCCGGTGCTCCGGGTAGGGTCGCGGCCCCGGCGCAGCCGAGGAACAGGAGCGCCCCCAGCGCTGCGGCCGCCCCCCGCAGACCCCTTCGGCCCCCGTGGGCTCCACCCACCGGTGCGCCTTCCGCAGCCGCCATGCTGTCCCTCTCCCCTCCCCCCAAGATCCGGTCAGTATGGGGCCCCGGCGTCGGCGCCGTCCAGCCCAGGTGCAGACCTGGATCCGCCGTCTGGGCGGAGAGCGGGTTCGGGAATTCTGGAGGGGGCTCGCCCTCAGTCCGCGCCGGCGAGCCGGATGGCGTGCAGGGTCAGCTCCGCGGCGTTCTTCAGGCGGAGCTTTTCCTTGATCCGCTCCCGGTAGGTGCCGATGGTCTTGGCGCTCAGGTGGAGCCGCTCGGCGATGTCGCCGGTGGTGCACCCCTTGCCGATGAGGCGGAAGACCTCGAGCTCCCGATCGGTAAGGCGCTCGAGGGGGCTGCGGTCCCCAGGCCCGCCCCCGGGCCCTCCACCATGGAGGAGCTTCCCCACCAGGTCGCCCACCACCCGCTCGCTCAGGTAGACCTTGCCCTCCAGCACCCGTCGCACGGCGTGGACGATCGAGTCGGAGGTCTCCTGCTTCATGATGTAGCCTCGGGCCCCCGCGGCCAGCGCCCGCTCGGCGTAGAGGGCCTCGTCGTACATGGAAAGCACCAGCAGCGGCAGGTCCCGGTACCGGGCCCGCAGGTCCCGCAGGAGGTCGATGCCGCTGCGCCCCTTGAGGGAGAGGTCCACGATCACCAGGTCCGGGCTGGTGCGCGCAATCTCCTCCAGGGCGCTGCCGATGTCGTCGGCCTCGCCGCACACGATGAAGTCGCTCTCCTCCTCCAGGAGCTCCCGAAGCCCCAGCCGGAAGATGGGATGATCCTCCACCACGAAGATCCGGCGGCGCCCCTTCATGCCACGGCCTCCTCTGGGGGGACCTCGGGGAGGCAGACCTCCAGGGGCAGGGAGACCGAGACGCGGGTCCCCTGCCCGGGACGGCTCTCCGTCTCCAGGGCCGCGCCGATCATGCGGGCGCGATAGGCCATGATCCGCATGCCCATCCCCCCTCCCCCTCCGGTCCCGGCCCCCTCGCCCATCCCGGCACCGTCGTCCGCCACGAAGAGGTGCAAGCGCCCGTCGCGCTCGTCCAGACCGATGTCGACGCTCTTTCCCCCCGAGTGCTTGACCGCGTTGTGGACGGCCTCACGGGCGATGTAGAAAAGCTGGGTGGCCACCGAGTTGTCCTCCACCCGCACCTCGCCCGGAGTGCTCAGGCTGCACGAGAGCCCGTAGATGCTGCGGGTGTTCTCGGCGAGCTCCTGCAGGGCAAAGGCGAGCCCCGTGTCGGCCAGGTGGACCGGGCACAGCCCCCGGGCCAGGGCGCGGGTCTTGTGGGTCGCCTGGGCGATGAGGTCCCGGATCCGCTGGGCGTAGGCGGCCTCCTCCCTCGGGGGCTGCTCGAGCTTGCGCTGGAGCACCTTGCCCAGGACCTCGATCCCGATGAGGTGCGGGCCCAGGTCGTCGTGGAGCTCCTGGCCGATCCGGCGCCGCTCCAGATCGCCGGACTCGATGACCTCCCGCTCCAGCCGCCGCCACTCGGTGATGTCCTCCGTAGTGGCCAGCAGGCAGGGCTCCTCCCGAATCTCGATGAGGTCGGCGCTGACGCGGCCCAGGCGGCGCTCCCCCGACCGGGTGCGGAAGGGCACTTCCCGGCTGCGCACCCGCCCGCGGCGCACCAGGTCGGAGAGGAGCCGCTGGCCCTCGCGCAGGCCGAAGAAGAGGTGGAGCTCCCGGGGCGACTTCCCCAGGACCTCGTGGCGCTCGTAGCCCGTCATGCGCAGGAAGGTGTCGTTGACGTTGAGCAGGCGCCGGTCCTTCAGGGTGGCGATGGCGATGGCGTTGGGGCTCAAGCTGAAGGCCTTGGAGAGCATCTCCTCCGAGAGCTTGAGGGCCCGCTGGGCGGCCACCTGCTCGGTGGTGTCCCGCAGGATCATGACGCTGCCGGCCAGGGCCCCGTGGCGGTCCCGGTAGGTGGCGCCGCTGATGGAGACGTGGATCGTCTTTCCTCCCCGGGTGTAGCGGCGGGTCTCCACCCCCGCGATGGTCTGGCCCGCCAGCACCCGCTCGATGCCCCGGCGGGTCTCGGGCCAGCAGTCATCGGGCACGAAGAGGTCCATCCTCTTGCCCAGGCACCCCTCCAGCTCCCAGCCGAAGACCCGGGTGAAGGCGGGGTTGAAGTAGACCACCCGTCCTTCCATGTCGTAGACGGCGATGGGGTCGGGGGCCGCCTCCATCACCGACCGGTACCGCTCCTCCGACTCCCGCAGGGCCTCTTCGGCGTGCTTGCGATCGGCGATCTCCGCCCGCAGGCTGGCACTGTACTCCTGGAGGCGCTCCAGGTAGGCGTCGAAGTACCGCCCCAGCTGGTCCACCTCGTCGGCGGAGCCGGGCTCGGCCCGAAGCCCCAGGTCCCCGGTCGCCTCCTGGGACAGGCGCCCCATGAGCCTGCGAAGCGGGTCCGTAATGGAGGAGCTCAGCCGCAGGGTCACGGGGAGCACCAGGACAAGCGCGCCCAGGATCGCCAGGACGAACCAGTTGCGCACCTCGATCAAGGGGGCGTAGACCTCCTCCAGGTAGCTCGAGGAGGCCACGATCCAGTCGAACTCGGGGATGTGGTTGAAGAGCACGAGCTTCTTCCGGGGAACTTCCTCCCCCGGGTTCTTCCAGGCGTAGACGATCTTGCCGCTGCGGCTCTCCAGCATCTCGGAGAAGAACTCGCTCGGCACCGCCCGCTGTCCGTAGATGTTGGAGCCCTCGAACTTCGGGTGGATCACCGCGTTGCCCTGCCGGTCGGCCACGTAGGAGTAGCCGGACTGGCCGAAGGTGAGGGAGAGCACGCTCTCCTTGAAGTCGTCCACGTTGACGAGCTCGAGGAACTCGTTGCGGTAGGAAGACGCGATGATGATCCAGTCCCAGGGGGCGAAGTGGGCCATGTACATGGCCTTGGGCTGGGGCGCCTCCTCCCCCGGGTTCTGCCACTCGTACTCCAGGTACCCTTCCCTGCGCTGCTTGAGCTCCTGGACGAACCCGTACTCGGAGAGGTTGGTCTGGAGCAGCGGCGTCTTGGGGTGGACCAGCACCAGGCCCTGGCTGTCGAGGCAGCACACGTAGCCGGTGGTCCCGATCTTCTGGGAGAGGATGACCTCGGCGGCCCGGGCCTGGGCCTCCTCCTCGGTGAGCTCGCCGGCCTGGTACCGCTCGTAGAAGTGCTCGGTGATCTCCAGGTTGCGGTAGGCAATGGCCCGCAGGTAGTTGCGAATCGAGCTCGTGACCGAGGTGCGCACCAGGTGGAGCAGGGTGGCGGTTGCGTTTCGGAGCTCGCTCTCGATGCCGTGCTCCACCGCGCGCCGGACCACCGAGTAGGAGAACGCCCCCCCTGCCGTGACCAGCACGACGAAGATCACCGAGTACGTGAGTAGGAGCTTGTAGCGGATCGGGAGTTTGCGCAGGCGCGGGAGCAATGCTCGAAACATGGACTTCCCCGTGGGCAGAAGCGGCCGCCCGTCGCGAATCGGTGAACCCGCTCACGGAAGGGGGGCTAGCTCCAGCCCTTGGCGGCGCGGATGCGGTCGTAGGCCTGCTGGACCTCGAGGAACTTGCGGTGGGCCAGCTCCCGGAACTCGTCCCCCAGGTGGGTAACCCGGTCCGGGTGGTACTTCTTTGCGAGCTCCCGGTAGGCCCGCTTCACGTCCTCCTGCCCCGCCGAGGGCGGAACGCCCAACACGTCGAAGTCGGCGTGGGGGCGGCCGCGGGCGCGCAGGTTCGCGAGATCCCCGGGGGCGATTCCCAGGAACCGCACGGCCCGGTCGAAGACCGCCTCCTCCTCGGGAGTGAGGTGGCCGTCGGCCAGCGCCACGTCGAGCATGCACTCCACCAGGAGCAGGCGGCTGGCGTAGTCGGAGCGCCGGGAGACGTCGAGGCACAGGGCCTCCAGGTCCACCCCCTCGCGCAGGAAGCGCTTGATGAGCTCGCGGACGATCTCGAGGGACTCCCCCCGGTACCCCAGGCGATCCGAGAAGAAGGTGCGCACCGCGCGCACCTCCTCGGGGCGCACGTCGCCGTCGGCCTTCATCACCGCCGTCAGGATGCCCACGAGGCTTGCGACGAAGTACAGCTCCTGCTGCTGCTGCCGCACCCGCGGGTCGGCCTCGAAGCCCGACTCGAAACGGCCCTCGCCCCCCGGCCAGGGCGGGGCCTGCACCGGGCCCGGGGTGGCGTCCTTGATGTAGTGACCGATCACCCCGCCCAGCACGGCGCCCAGGGGTCCCCCCAGAAAGTACCCGATGCCCGCGCCGAGAAGCTTTCCGCTCAGCCCCATGGCCTACCTCAGCACGTGGAGGGCACCGCCGTCGGAGAGGAACACGACCCCGTGCTCGAACACCAGGGGCTGGCCGTGCAGGCCCGTGCCCGGCGCAAAACGCGCCCGCACCGCGCCGCTCGCCGCGTCGATGCCCAACAGGCTCCCCTCCGAGGCGCCCACCACTATCGTTTCCCCCGCGAGCACCGGCGCGGTGGGGGCGCCCCCGTCCAGGGGTGCCTCCCAGAGCACCGCGCCGTCCGCGAGGGCCAGGGCCGCGAGCCCTCCTCCCGCCGTGCCCACATACAGCCGCTCGTCGCCCAGGGCAAACCCGGCGGCGGCCTCCACCGGCTGGCGCCACACCTCGGCGCCGGTGCCGGCATCCAGGCACACCACCGGGCCCCGAAAGACCCCCGCGTACACCCGGCCGTCTCGAAACGACGGGCCGGCGGCCACGTCGCCGAAGAGCGCCGGGACGCCCACCTCGGCGCGCCAGACCACCCGCCCCAGGTCGGCCTCCAGGGCGACCACCGAGCCGTCCGCGAAGCCGGCGTAGACCCGGCCGTCCCCGAAGGCCAGCCCCAGGCTCCGCCACAGGCTGTCCCGGCGGGGGAACCGGCGGCCATACTGCCACAGGGGCCGGCCGGTGGCGGCCTCGAGACAGAAGACGTTCTGATCCGCCACCGGCACGTACACCCGGTCGCCCGCCGCGAGCGGGCTCGACACCACCGGATACCCGGCGGCAAAGGTCCACACCTCGCGGCCCGCGAGGTCCAGGGCCCGCACCGTGCCCTGGTCGTCGCCGAACACCAGGAGCCCCCCGGCGTAGGCCGCGGTGCCGTACACCCGCCCGCCGGTGGGGAAGCTCCAGACCCGGGTCCCGTCCAGGCGCAGGGCCTCGAAGGCCCGGCCGGAGTGGCCCACGTAGGCCACGTTCCCGATGAGGAGCGGCGTGGCGTACTCCTCGGGGTGGTAGCCCATCCGCTCCCGAAGCGGGATCAGGGCGTGGGGCCGCCATTCCGGGCGGACGAGGGCCGGAGCCCGGGAAGCGCGGCCGGGGTCGCCTCCCTCCATGGCCCAGGCCGGTGCGGGCGGGCGGGGCGCCTCGGCGGCCTCCCGCTCCCCCGAGAGCGATGCGCACCCTGGGGCGCCCAGCGCCAGGAGCAGCGCCCCGAGGGCCGCGCCCCCGGCGCGGATTCCCCGGATGAGCCGGCCGGTGGCCGAGCGGGCCGCGTGGCCGCTCATGGGGCCGCCTCCCCCAGCCCCGCCAACCGCTCCATGTTGCGGCGCAGGCCGGCGTACTCGGCGTCGGCGAGCCCGGCGCCCCGGGCCACCACCCGGGCAAACCCCTCGGAGATCAGGTCTCCCGGAGCGTGGGCGTCGGTGTTGAGCACCAGGGGCGCCCCAGTCCTGCGCGCCTGGGCCGCCACGTGCCCGTTGGTGAGGCTGTGGCCCTTGCGGGCGGTGATCTCCAGATGCACGCCCGCCGCGGCCGCGAGCCGGGCCTCCTCCTCGGAGATGAGCCCGGGGTGGCTGAGCACGTCGGCTCCCGCCTCGATGGCGGCCCGGTTGGTTCCCGGCTCCACGGGCTCCACCGGGCTCTCCCCGTGGACGATCACGATCCGTGCCCCCAGCTCCCGAGCCTCCGCCACGTACCGGCCGATCAGCGCAGGGGGAACGTGGGTAAGCTCGATACCGGGCAGGCACCGGATGGGTCGCAGGCGGGCGTTTTCCTCGCAGGCCCGGATTACCCGGGGAA
This sequence comes from Thermodesulfobacteriota bacterium, assembly GCA_040756475.1. NCBI lineage: Bacteria > Pseudomonadati > Thermodesulfobacteriota > Thermodesulfobacteriota bacterium. The sequence goes on along the minus strand of JBFLZB010000004.1, from coordinate 51,853 downwards.
GGATCTCCTGGAAGGTGGACATGTCTGCGTGGTCGGTGAGGGCGATGGCCCGCAGGCCGGCCGCCTGGGCCCTCCGGATCAGCTCGGAGGGCACGAGCTCCCCGTCGGAAAAGAGCGTGTGGGTGTGCAGGTCGATCATCGTCTCCTCCAACATCTTGAGGGCGCCCGGGGCGCCCTCAAGATGCCTGTCACGCGGGGGGGTATCGGTTCCAGCGGGCGAACTGGGCCCGCTCCTTGCGCGGTGGGGCCTTCGTCTCTCCCACGGGATACCCCAGGGGGGTCAGCGCCACCACCTCCACGTCGGCCGGCGCGTGGAGCGCCCGGGCTGCCGCAGCGGCATCGAAGTGCCCCACGCACACCGTGCCCAGCCCCTCGGCCCGGGCGGCCAGCATGAAGTTCTCCATGGCGAGGGCCACGTCGAAGAGCAGCCACTCCCCTCGGGGCGTAGTGGCTTCTCCCTTCTTGAAGCCGGCGCGACCTTTGCGCCCGCAGAAGGCGACAGCCAGGGGTGCCTCCCCCATCGCACGATACGACGGGTTCGTGGGCGCCAGGGTCGCTTGCAGTGCCTGCCGCACAGCCGGGTCGGACACCACCACCACCTCGCAGCACTGGGTATGGGCCCAGCTCGGCGCCCACTGGGCGGCCTCCAGCAGGCGGTCGAGCACCGCCTCGGGGATCGGGTCGGCGGCGTAGGTGCGGACTGAACGCCGGCTCCGGATGGCTTCGTAGAGCTCCATGGCACCCTCTCTGAATTGACAGTTGCGCTGTGGGGGAAGAAGCAAAAAACGCCGTATTTTGGAAGGGTTTATCTACCACGGGGCCCGGGAATCCGTCAACCTCGCCAACGGGTTCGAGATCGCCCATGTTGCGATCGCCCATTGACAGGGGGCGGCCCCCGGGGGTACACGTCAGGAACAATTTTCGTCCGACGGTGCCCCTCGGGGCTGCAAAAGGGAAGTGGGGTGCAAATCCCCCGCGGACCCGCCGCTGTAAGCGAGGACGAAGGGCCCAAGAGCCACTGGCCGGCAACGGCTGGGAAGGCGGCCCCGAGGACGACTCGCGAGCCAGAAGACCTGCCGTCCGGACCTGCCCCGACCGCCTCTCCGGGCGTGGGAGAGTTGGGGAACCGGTATGCGCTTCGAAAACGGGAAGCCCATTCCCCTTGCGGGAATGGGCTTTTTTGCCCCCGGCGTCCGGGATGCCACCGGCGACCCGAGGGTGTGGAGAAACGCCGTGGCCATCCCCTCTCCCGCCTTGCCCGATGCTCCCCCGGAGCCGCACCCCGCTTCGGCCCCTGCGTGCCCTCCGGCCGTGGAGACCCGGGGTCTCATCAAGGCCTATGGATCGATTCGGGCCCTCGAAGGGCTGGACCTCGCGGTCGCGCCGGGGGAGATCTACGGCCTCCTGGGGCCCAACGGCGCCGGCAAGACCACCGCGATCCGCATCCTCACCGGCGTGACGCGGCCGGGGGGCGGCACCGCCCGGGTGGCCGGAACGGACGTGGCGCGCGACCCGGTGGCGGCCAAGGGCCGGCTGGGGGTCGTGAGCCAGCACGTGAACCTCGATCCGGACCTCACGGTGCGGGAGAGCATGGAGCTCCACGGGATCCTCCACGGCATGCCCCGGGCGGAGCGCCGCGCGCGCATCGCGGAGCTCCTCGCCTTCGGGGGCCTCGCAGAGCGGGCCGGGAGCCTCGGGCGCACCCTCTCGGGGGGCATGAAGCGGCGGGTGACGATCCTGCGAGCCCTGCTCCACCGACCCGGCACCCTCTTCCTCGACGAGCCCACCGTAGGGCTCGACCCGGCGGCGCGCCGGAGTCTGTGGGATCTCATCCGCTCGGTCAATCGGGAGGGGGTCACGGTGCTCCTGACGACCCACTACATCGAGGAGGCGGAGTTCCTGTGCCACCGGGTGGGCATCCTGGACCGGGGCCGCCTCATCGAGGAGGGCGGGCCCCGGGAGCTCATCGAGGCGCTGGGGGAGCACGCGGTGGACCTGCCCGGACCGGACGGCACGGCGAGCCGATTCTTTCCGAGCCGGGAGACCGCGCTGGCGCACCTCAAGCGCGCCGGGGAGGGGGCCGCCCTGCGCCGTGCCAACCTGGAAGACCTGTTCCTGGCCCGCACCGGCCGCCGGGTGGGTCCGTGACCGCCCTGGCAGGGGTTCGGGGGGTCCTCTTCCGGGAGCTGCGCATCTACCGGCGCCGCTGGACCAAGCACCTGGCCTCCTACACGGTTTCCCCCCTGCTCTTTCTGGTGGTGTTCGGGTGGGGCGTGGGGCGCCACGTGGAGATGGAGGGAGTGGGGTACCTGGCCTTCATGTTGCCGGGCCTCGCCACCATGGCCGCCATGACCCAGAGCTACGGTACGGCCACCGAGATCAACATCTCCCGGTTCTACTGGCGGATCTTCGAGGAGTTCCAGATGGCCCCGGTGCCGGCCTGGGAGATCGCCCTGGGCGAGGTGCTCTACGGCATGCTCCGGGGCATCGCCGCCGCCGCGGTGGTGTACGTGCTGGCCTTTGCCTTCGGGGCGAGCCTGCCGCTCAGCGCCCCGGCCCTGGGGCTCTTCGGCCTCCACACCTTCGCCTTCGCCTCGGCCGCGGTGGCCGCGGCCATGGTGGTGCGAAGCCACGCGGACCAGGGGCACATCAACACCTTCTTCATCGTGCCCATGTCGTTTCTCTGCGGCACCTTCTTCCCCCTGGACCGCCTCCCCGGGTGGGCCGAGGCCGCAGCATGGCTCCTGCCCCTGACCCACTCGAGCCTCGCCATCCGGGCCGTGGCCCTGGGTCGCCCCGTGCCCCTGCTCCACGTGGCGGTGCTGGCGGGTTTTGCGGCGCTGTTCTTCGCCCTGGCGGTGTGGAGCGTGCGCCGGGCCTCGGCGTAGGGCAGCAGGGGGCACGGACGAGCACGGACCGGCACGGACAGTGGGCGGCTCACCGCCCCAACCAGCAACGCGCAACGAGCAACGCGCAACCCGCACCCAAAGGTACCCCTTTGCGCATCGGCACACTGTACGGCATCGGCGTGGGTCCCGGAGACCCGGAGCTCCTCACCCTCAAGGCCGCCCGGGTGCTGGGGCAGGCCGACGTGGTCTTTACCTCGGCCCAGGCTCGGTCGGGGCGGAGCCTGGCCCTGGAGATCGCCACCCCCCACCTGCCGCCGGGCAGCGAGGTGATCGCCCTGCCCTTCGAACACACCTTCGAGGGGGTGGCGAGCGGGGCGGCCCACCGGGCCAACGCCGAGCGCGTGCTCGGCGTGCTGCGCCGGCCGGCCTCGGCCGCGTTCCTCACCCTGGGCGACCCCATGACCTACTCCACCTTCACCTACCTCCTCCGGGCCCTGCGGGAGATTTCCCCCGACGTGCCGGTGGAGGTGGTCCCGGGCATCACCTCCTTTGCGGCGGCTGCCGCCGCGGCGGTGGAACCCCTGGCGGAAGGGGACGAGAGCCTCACGGTGGTGAGCGCCGCCCGGGGGGCGGGGCGCCTGGCCCAGGCGCTGGAGCTCTCGGAAAACGTGGTGGTCCTCAAACCCTACCGGAAGCTCGCCGAGGTCTGCGACGTGTTGGACGCCCGGGGGAGAGGTCCCCAAGCCCTGTACGCCCTGCGCTGCACGCGATCCGACGCCCGCCTCCTGCGCGGCACCGACGCCGCGCGGGCTGCCGGAACCGAGTACATGAGCCTCTTCGTCGTGCGCCGGGGCGGTTCGAACCGGTGAGCCGCACCCCTGCCCCGCCCGCCTCTTCCGTCCGCCGGGGCCGCTCCCACGGGTGGTTCCCCTGGGCGCTGGCGGCCCTCCTGCCCCTGTGCCTGGTCTGGGCCTCCGGCATCGGCTCCTCGGGCCTGGGCTGGAGCCACCTGCTCCGCGCAGGGGCGGAGTCCCTGGGGCTCGCGGCACCAACCCTGGACGAGGTGGACCGTGCCATCCTCCTCAACGTGCGCCTTTCCCGGGTGGTGCTCGCGGCCCTGGTGGGCGGGGGGCTCGCCACCGCCGGGGTCGTATTCCAGGGCATTCTCCTCAACCCCCTGGCCGACCCCTACACGGTGGGCGTGTCCTCCGGGGCGGCCCTGGGAGCGAGCGTGGCGATCCTGCTCGGCCTCGGGGGCTACACGGCCCTGGGCCTCGGCCTCCTGCCCGCCGCGGCCTTCGCCGGGGCGCTCCTTGCCCTGGGGGCGGTGCACCTGCTCGCGGCGGGGCGGGGCTACTCCGGCAGCGGAACCCTCATCCTGGCGGGGATCGTGGTGAGCACCACGCTTTCCGCCGGCATCAGCCTGCTCAAGAGCCTCAACGAGGAGAGCGTCTCCTCCATCGTCTTCTGGATCATGGGGAGCTTCTCGGGGCGCGGCTGGGGCCACGTGGCCTTCTGTGCTCCCTACGTGGCCGCGGGCCTCCTGGCCGCCCTGTGGCTCGGCCGGGATCTGGACCTCCTGGTGCTCGGCGACGAGGGGGCGCGCCAGTTGGGGGTGGACTCGCGGCGGGTGCGCCGGGTGCTCCTGGTGGCCGCGTCGCTCCTGACCGGCGCGTGCGTCTCGGTGAGCGGGGTCATCGGGTTCGTGGGCCTGGTGGTGCCCCACCTGCTGCGGATGGTGCTCGGACCCTCCCACCGGCGGCTCCTGGTGTCGTCGTTCCTGGGCGGCGGGGTCCTCCTCACCCTGGCCGACGCCCTTTCCCGCACCCTCCTGCCCCGGGGGGAGGAGCTCCCCGTGGGGGTGGTCACGGCGCTCCTGGGGGGCCCCTTCTTCTGCTGGCTGCTGCGGCTCGACCCCCTTGCCCGCCGGGGCCGGTCGTGATCCGGGTGACCGGCCTGGGGGCCGGCTACGGCGGGGAGCGCGTGCTCCACGACGTGACCCTCGACGTGCCCCGGGGCGACTTTGTGGGGGTGCTCGGCCCCAACGCCTGCGGCAAGTCCACCCTGGTGCGGGTGCTCTCGGGCGTGCTCCGCCCCGAGGCGGGCACCGTGTCGGTGGGCGGGGTGGACGTGGCCCACGCCCGGCCCCGGGACCTGGGGCGCACCGCGGCCGTGGTGCCCCAGTCCACGGAGATCCCCTTCCCCTTCACCGGCTTCGAGGTGGTGCTCATGGGGCGCTACCCGCGGCTCGGCCGCTTCGCCCGGGAGTCGGCCGCCGACCTGGCCTGCGTGGAGCGCGCCCTGGTGGAAACCGACACCGCCGCCCTTGCCGGGCGCCTCGTCACCCAGGTCTCCGGGGGCGAGCGCCAGCGCCTGATCCTGGCCCGGGCGCTGGCCCAGGAGGCGCCCCTGCTCCTCCTGGACGAAGCCACCGCCGCCATGGACGTACACCGCAAGATCGACGCCTTCGACCTCCTCACCCGTTGGAACGCCCTGGGCGTTACGGTCCTCGCCGTGATGCACGACCTCAACCTCGCCGCCCTCTACTGCCGCCGCCTCATCTTCCTGCGGGCCGGGCGGATTCGCGCCGACGGCCCCACGGCGGAGGTCTTCACCCGGGAGGTCATCGAGACCGTGTACGAGACGCCCGTGGAGGTCTTCACCCACCCCGCCACCGGCCGGCCCCACGCGGTGTTCCTGCCCCGGAGCGGAGGGGGGAGATAGGAGCCGCCGTGCCCACGGCCCGCCTCGTAGTGCCCCTCGTCCTCGCCGTCACCTTCGGGGCGGCCCTCCTCGGCGCCGGGGCGGAGCCCTCCCGGGCCGCGTGCGTCACCGACGACACGGGCGCCCAGGTGTGCCTCCCGGCCCCGCCCGCCCGGGTGGTATCCCTCTACGGCGCCTTCACCGAGCTCCTCTGGGAGCTCGGGATGGGCGGCGCCCTGGTGGCCCGCACCTCCAACGACGACACCATTCCCGAGGTGGCCGCGCTGCCCTCGGTGGGCACGGGCCTCCGGCCCGACGTGGAGCACCTGCTGGCCCGGCGGCCCGACCTCGTGGTGAGCCGGGGGGGCCGGGCGTCTCAAGAGGCCCTCTCGGCGCTTCGGGCCCGGGGCCTGCCCGTGGCCGCCTTCGACCCGGGGGGCATCGGCGACCTGGAGACCGTGATCGCCCGTCTCGGGGCCCTGTGCGGCCGCGAAGCCGAGGGAGCCGCCCTGGTGGCCCGGCTCCGGGAGCGCCTGGCCGGGGTCGCGGAGCGGATCGGCACGCCCGGGCGCCGGCCCCGGGTGGTCTTCGAGGTGCGGGCCGAGCCGCTGACCGTGGCGGGAACGGGCGGGCTCGTGGACGAGGTGATCCGCCGGGCGGGGGGCATCAACGCCGTGGAGAGCGACAAGAAGCTCCTGCTCTTCGACGTGGAGGCCCTGCTGCGCCTGGACCCCGACGTGTACGTCGTCCAGGAGGGCCCCATGAACCGAAAGCCCCCCGCCCTGGCCGACCGCGCCCACTTGCGCCTGCTCCGGGCCGCTCGGACCCGTCGGGTCCTGATCGTGGACGAAACCCTGTTTTCCCGCCCCGGCCCCCGGGTGGCCGAGGCGGTGGAGCACCTGAGCCGCTTCCTCTACCCCGAGCGGTGGCAGTAAGGCCGGAGGCGGCTCCGGGAGCGGCGCAGGCATAGGCCCCGGAAGCCCCGGGCAGCCTCAGGTTCCTGCTTGACACTGGCAAACCGGTCCAGTATAAACCTGCACTCCTGAGTCGCTGGGGGATCGTCTAATGGTAGGACAGCAGACTCTGGATCTGTTTATGAGGGTTCGAATCCTTCTCCCCCAGCCAGGACAAGAATCGGTCCCTTCGTCTAGCCCGGCCTAGGACACCGGCCTCTCACGTCGGCGACACGGGTTCAAATCCCGTAGGGACCGCCATCCAAAGAAAGCCCCCACGGCAAGAGCCACGGGGGCTTTTGCTTTACCCCAGCGCCTGGCGGATCCCGCGAATGGCACGCGCCTTGTCGTATCGCGGGGCCAGGAGCCGATCCCCTGCGGTATCCCCCACGAGGCGGTGGAGGATGGTGCGGGGAGGGAGGGCCGCCACGAAGGCCGCCGCCCGTGCGACGTACTGTGCCTCTTCCAGGAGGGGAAGGTCTCCTCCGCGCCACGAAAGCTCCAGGGCACTGCCCCGCACCACCGCCAGGTGGTGGAGCTTTACCCCTTCCGCTCCCAGGTCCGCCAGAAACGCGGCGGTACGCGCCTCGTCCTCGGGACCCTCCCCCGGAAGCCCCAGGATCACGTGGGCGCAGACCATGAGCCCTCGGGCCCGGGCGCGCCGGCAGGCATCCGCGAACTGGGCGGCCGTGTGGCCCCGCCCGAGCCGGGCCAGGGTGTCGTCCCGCGCGCTCTGGAGCCCGAGCTCCAGCCACACCTCCCAGCGCTCCCGATACCGGGCCAGGAGCTCCAGGACCGGGTCCGGCACGCAGTCCGGGCGGGTGCCCACGCACAGCGCCACCACCTCGGGAAACGGAAGCAGGGAGGACCAGAGCCCCTCGAGCACCGCGAGGGGCGCGTAGGTATTGGTGTGGGGCTGAAAGTAGGCCGCGGCGTGCCTGACCCCGCGGCGCTCGAGGCGTGCAAGGCCGGCTGCGAGCTGCTCCGAAACGGGTCGCTCGTCACCGGCGCAGGGGGCAAAGGACACGGGATCGCAGAAGGCGCACCCAGCGCTTCCTCCGGTCCCGTCCCGATTGGGACACGACAGCCCGGCATCGAGCCCCACCCGCTCCACCCGCCCTCCAAAACGGGTCTGCCAATACCGGGCGAGGCTCGGCCAGCGCCCGAGGGCAGCCGTCTCTTGGCCGGTTGACACCGGTGAAATCCTTCCGCTAGCATGACACATCGTTTGTTTTGGGCCCGGGTTTCTCAACACAGCGCTCGAGAGGAGGAGGGCATGGGACGCTACGACGAGGTGTTTCGCCGCAGTCTGCAAGATCCCAACGGCTTCTGGGGAGAGGCCGCGGAGGCGATTGCCTGGTCCCGGAAGTGGGACAAGGTGCTCGACGACTCCAACCCTCCGTTCTACCGCTGGTTCGTCGGGGGCGAGCTCAACACCTGCTACAACGCCCTGGACCGGCACGTGGAGGGGGGCCGGGCCGACCAGGTCGCCCTGATCTACGACAGCCCCGTCACCAACCAGGTGCAGAAGTTTACCTATCGCGAGCTCCGGGACGAGGTGGCGCGGTTTGCCGGCGTGCTCCGGGGGCTCGGGGTGGGCAAGGGCGACACCGTGATCATCTACATGCCCATGGTACCCCAGGCGGTGGTCTCCATGCTGGCGTGCGCGCGCCTGGGCGCGGTGCACTCGGTGGTTTTCGGGGGGTTCGCCCCCAACGAGCTCGCCGTGCGCATCGACGACGCCAAGCCCAAGGTCATCGTCTCGGCTTCCTGCGGCATCGAGGGCGCCAAGGTGCTGGCCTACAAGCCCATGCTCGACAAGGCCATCGAGCTCGCCAAGCACAAGCCCGAAAAGTGCGTCATGCTCGCCCGCCCCCAGGTAAAGGCCGAGCTTACCCCCGGGCGCGACTTCGACTGGGACGAGCTCATGGCCAAGGCCGAGCCCGCGCCCTGCGTCACCGTGAAGGCAACCGACCCCCTCTACATCCTCTACACCTCGGGCACCACGGGCCTGCCCAAGGGGATCGTCCGCGACAACGGCGGCCACGCCGTCTCCCTGGCGTGGAGCATGAAGTATGTCTACGACGTGGAACCGGGCGACGTGTACTGGGCCGCCTCGGACGTGGGCTGGGTCGTGGGCCACTCGTACATCGTGTACGCGCCTCTCATCTACGGCTGCACCACCATCTGCTACGAGGGCAAGCCGATTGGAACCCCCGATCCCGGGGCCTTCTGGCGGGTCATCAGCCAGCACGGCGTCAAGGTGCTCTTTACCGCGCCCACCGCCTTCCGAGCCATCAAGAAGGAGGACCCCAAGGGCGAGTACCTGAAGAAGTACGATCTCGCCCGCTTCAAGTACCTCTTCCTCGCCGGCGAGCGCACCGACCCCGACACCTATCACTGGGCCACCGATCTCCTCCAGCGGCCCGTGGTGGACCACTGGTGGCAGACCGAGACCGGCTGGGCCATTGCCGCCAACTGCATGGGGATCGAGAAGTTCCCCATCAAGCCGGGCTCCCCCACCAAGGGCGTTCCCGGCTACGACGTGCGGGTGCTGAGCGACTCGGGCCAGGTGCAGGGGCCCAACCAGGAGGGGATCGTCGTCGTCAAGCTGCCCCTGCCCCCCGGCACCCTGCCGACCCTGTGGAACGCCGACCAACGCTTCAAGGAGTCCTACACCGACCCATTCCCGGGCTACTACTTCACGGGCGACGGCGGCTACCTGGACGACGAGAACTACGTGTACATCATGGGCCGGGTGGACGACGTGATCAACGTGGCGGGCCACCGGCTCTCCACCGGCGGCATGGAGGAGATCCTCGCCACCCACCCGGCGGTGGCCGAGTGCGCGGTCATCGGCGCCGGCGACAACCTGAAGGGGCAGGTTCCCGTGGGGTTCGTGGTGCTCAAGGCCGGTGCGGACATCGCCGAGGACAAGCTCAAGAAGGAGCTCGTCCAGATGATCCGCGACCAGATCGGCGCCATCGCCTGCTACAAGGAGACCATGATCGTCAAACGGCTGCCCAAGACCCGCTCGGGCAAGATCCTGCGCGGCACCATGCGCAAGATCGCCGACGGCGAGCAGTACCGCGCCCCCTCCACCATCGACGACCCCGCCACCCTGGGCGAGATCGAGGAAGCCCTCCAGGGCGTGGGGTACGCAAAGAAATAGCACGGAACCAGGTGGCCGAGCCCTGAGCCGGCCTCCGCGGGACCACGGGGACCGATGGGACGAACGGGACTTTCGAGTCCCGTTCGTCCCGTTCTTTTCCACCCATAGGTCCCATGGGTCCCATAAGTCCCATGACACCCAAGCCCCGGCCCCCCCTACAACTCCTCCGGCGAAAACGCCACCACCTCGTCGATCGTCCCGGCGCCGGCGAGCAGCATCACCAGCCGGTCCACCCCCAGGGCGATGCCGGCCGAGGGCGGCATGCGGGCGAGGTCGCGCAGGAAGGGCTCCGGGACGGGGTAGGGGTCGCGGCCCGAACGGAGCCGCGCGCCCCGATCGACCTCGAACCGCTCCCGCTGCTCCGCCGGGTCCGTGAGCTCGGAGAAACCGTTGGCGAGCTCCAGCCCCCCGGCATAGAGCTCGAAGCGCTCCGCCAGCTCCTGCCGACCGGGCTTTCTTCGGGCCAGGGCCGCGCACGGCCCCGGGTAGTCCACGAGGAAGACCGGGGTGCCGAGAGAAGCCAGGGCGGGCTCCACCCGAAAGGCCACGAGCTCGTCGAAGGAACCGGCCTCCAGCGCTTCCTCCGGGGTGGTGCCCGCCCACCGTCGGAACGCCTCGGCCACGGCGATGCGGGGCCAGGGTGGTTTGGCCCCGGCCGCGAACCCCAGGAACCCGAGAAGCCCCTCGCAGTCCTCCATGAGAGCCCGGTAGTCGGCGTGGGCCCGGTACCACTCGAGCATGGTGAACTCGGGCAGGTGCCGCTCCCCCCGTTCGCCCTCCCGCCAGCACCGACATATCTGGAAGATCCGGGGGTACCCCGCCGCCAGGAGCCGCTTCATGGCGAGCTCGGGACTTGTGTGCAGGTACCACTCCCCCGAAGGCACGGCGTCGATGTGGGGCTCGGGCGCGTTGGCCGGGATGCGGTGGGGGGTCTCGACCTCGAGGAACCCCCCCTCGGCGAAGAAGGCCCGAACCCCCTGGAGGACTCGGGCGCGAAGCTCGAGGTTGCGAAGCGGGCGCTCTGGCCTGTCCTTCATGGGGCCTGTGGGACCCATGGACAGGAGAACCACCCTCGCCCCCCATCGGCGCCTTTTCCACCCATAGGTCCCATTCGTCCCATAGGTCCCATTACGCCCCTCTCCGGGCCCGCTATTTCACCCGCGTCACGTACGCCCCCGTGCGGGTGTCGATCTGGATCTTCTCCCCCTCCGCGACAAAGGCCGGTACCTGGAGCTCGTAGCCGTTTTCCATGACCGCGAGCTTGGTCACGTTGGTGGCGGTGTCGCCCCGGGCGGCGGGGTCGGCGCGGGCGACCTTGAGGACGACGAAGTTGGGCAGGGTGACCCCGATGGGCCGGTCGCGAAAGAGGAGCACCGCCACCTCGAGGTTGTCCATCAGGAAGTGCACGTCGTCCCCGAGCTGCTCGGCGGTGAGCTGGTGCTGCTCGTAAGTGCCCTGGTCCATGAAGGTGTAGAAGTGCCCGTCGTTGTACAGGTAGGTCATCTTGCGCTCTTCGAGGGCGGCGGGCTTGAAGCTGTCGCCCGAACGGTAGGTGCGGTCGAACCGGTTGCCGCTGATCATGTTGCGCATGCGGCACCGGTACAGGGCCTGCCCCTTGCCGGGTTTGGAGAACTCAAACTCTTCGATCACGTAGGGCTCGCCGTCGATCTCCAGCTTGAGCCCCTTCTTCAGATCACCGGCCTTGTACATCGCTGCCGCTCCTGCCTGCGCCAGGCTGTCGGGTTGGGAAAGGGCAATAGGAATAGACTTTTTTGGGCCTTCTGTCAAAATGAAGCGCATGTCCCAATCCGCTTCCCGCCCCCCCGCCCCCTCGGCTCCCTGGGAGGTGTGCACGAGGGGAATCCCGACCGCCACAGGGCGTTCCGCGCATCCCGCATCCTTCGGTTGCTCGACTTCCTCCCCACCCGGTAGCTCACCGAACGGGGCTCGGAAAGGCGATCCGAGGAATCGCCCGTGGTGCGCAAGTCCGTCCTCTACAACTTCGGGCTCTAGCCCTTTGCCTGCCTCCCCCAGCCCCCTCCCCGTCCGCTGGCCCCGGGCCTACCGGGCCTTGGCCGAGTCCCTGGGGCCGAACAGCCCGCTGCTCCGGATGGGGGACTTCCACCCTTCGGAGGGCGAGCCCGACCCCGACGCCCTGGCCGACCCCGTGGGCGAGGCGGGGTGTGCGCCGTTGCCCTTTCTGCTCCAAAAGTACCCGGACCGGGTGCTCGTGCTGGCGGCCGCCCGGTGTTTCTTTTACTGCCGCTTCTGCTTCCGCCGGGGAGAGCCCCCCGGGAGCCGCGGCCGTCCGGGGCCCGAGGAGTGGGCCCGCATCTTCGCCTGGCTCGCCAAGCGCCCGGAGGTGGAGGAGGTCGTCCTCTCCGGGGGCGACCCCCTCACCCTGCCGGACCGCAAGCTCGCCGAGATCGGCCGTGGCCTCGCGGCGATCCCCTCCATTCGCCGCTGGCGTATCCACACGCGGGCCCCGGTGGTGCTTCCCCGGCGCGTTACGTCCCGGCTGGCGGCCTGCCTGGCGGCGGTACCCCTGCCCCTCACGGTCGTCCTCCACCTGGACCACCCCGCCGAGCTCTGGGAGCCCCTCCTGGCCGCGGTGGGCTGCCTCCGGGCGGCGGGCATCGCCGTGGAAGCCCAGTCGGTCCTTCTGGCCGGGGTCAACGACGACCCCGCCACCCTGGCCGCCCTGTGGGAAGGCCTGCGCGCGGCCGGCATCCGGCCCCGCTACCTCCACCACCCGGATCGCGCCCCGGGGAATCGGTCGTTTCGGGTGTCCATGGAGCGAGGAAGGGGGATCGTGCGGGAAGCAGGCCGTGGGGCGCCTCCCCCCTATGTCGTCGACCTGCCGAGCGGCCGGGGAAAGCTTCCTGTGGAGGCCGTGGCCCAGGAAAGAGGGAGAGCCCGGCTCGATCTCCCTACGGCGTGGCGGCCCGACCGGGGTCCGGAGGAGCGCCCCCCGGATACCGCCTGAGGACCCGGGTGCGGCACATCCGGCCCCACAGCTTCACCTGGAGCCCCAGGAGCACGGGGCGGGCCCGAAGCTTCTCCTTGAAGTGCAGGGCCGACACGTTGAACGCGTCGGTAATGCTGAAGAGTTCCGTGCGGCCGAGCCCCTCGAGCTCCCCGTAGGCACGGTAGCGGAGGTACGGAGCCAGGCCCCTGCCCCGCCACTCCAGAGCGCAGTAGGCGTCGAAGAGGTAGGCCTGGTCCGGCCCCAGCGCAAACGAGCAACCTTCGTAATGGCAGCGCTCCAGATCGCACCAGGTAAACGCGACGACCTGGCCTTCCCACCGGGCGCCCAGGCACCGCTGCCCCCGCTCCAGGCGCGAGAGGAGGGCCGGCGCGGGGAGGCTGCGCCCGGGAAGCTCCCCCAGGGCCGGCATGTCGCCCGGGCCGAGGAAGCCCACGCCGAGCGGCGCCAGCTCCTCCTCGAAAACCCGAAGACCGGCCAGGGAGAGCCCCTCCCGGTGCAGGTAGAAGGGCCGCACCGTGATTCCGAGGAGAGCGAGGCCGTCCACCAGGAGCCGGGGAAGGCCGCCGTAGCGCGCCTTGCGCCCCAGGTGGCCCAGGTACCCCCGCAGCCCCTCACCCACGGGCTTCTCCACTCCCACCGGGTCCGCCGGGCGGGAGCCGCCCGTAGCGCCCGTGCCCCGGCTCCAGCTTCAACAGGGTGCGCAGCTCTCCCGGCTTCATCACCCCTCGCTCGTTGGCCTCTGCCAGCCGATGCACCCGCCGCAGGAGGTCGGCGTTGGTGGCCAGGCGGGTGCGGTCCCGGTCGTACCAGAGGTTGTCCTCGAGCCCCACCCGCACCCCTCCCCCCCCAGCCACGGCCATGGCGTTGACGGCAAGCTGCGCGTCGCCGATGCCGGCCATGCTCCACACAGACCCGGCCGGGAGGTCCCGCACCATCATCCCGGCATGCAGCAGATCCGCCTGGGCCCCGGCCACGTTTCCCAGGAGCAGGTTGAAGTAGTGGGGAGGAACGAGCAGCCCCTTGCGCTCCAGGTACTTGGCCGCATTGATCATCCCGGCGTCGAAGGCCTCGAGCTCGGGCAGCACCCCGCGGCGGTTCATCTCTTCGGCCAGGGCCTGGATCATCGCCGGGGTGCTGACGCTGGCCTCCCGGTTGAAGTTGACCGAGCTCAGGGTGAGGCTCCCCAGGTCGGGCTTGAGCGCCCCGTCGAGCCGAAGCGGCTGTGCGCGGCGCTCGAACTCCCCGAAGGTGCGGCCGCTCAGGGAGACGCAGACCACCAGGTCCGGTGCGAAGCGCCGGATCCCCTCGATCATCCGGCCGTAGACCTCCGCCCTCCAGGTGGGCTCCCCGGTGACCTCGTCCCGGGCGTGGAGGTGGACCATGGTGATGCCGATCTCGACGGCCTGGTGCACGTCCTCCACCACCTCCGCTGCGGAAAGCGGCACGTGGGGCGTCATGGCCCGGGTGGGAATCATCCCCGTGGGGGCGAAGTTCACGACGACCGGCAGCATGGCATCCCATCTCCCGGCTTACGCCCAAAGAGCACCATTTCCTCGCTTCCCCTGGCCGCCTTCCACCGCCGCGTCATCCGATCCTGCACGACCACGTCACGCCGTTTCGCAGGGATTGACGGGTGCGCAATCATTGACTACGCTCCAGACACGGCTGACGGAGGTGCCCTAACATGGCCAGTATAACGATCCGCAATCTGGACGAAAGCCTGAAGGGTAGGCTGCGGCTCCAGGCTGCCCTGGAGGGGCGGTCGATGGAGGACCAGGCGCGCGAGATCCTGCGCACGGCGCTCGCCAACCCAGAGGAGGTCTCGCTCAACCTGGCGGCACAGATTCACCGCCGCTTCGAGGTTCTGGGAGGAGTGGAGCTGGAGATCCCCCGAAGAGAGCCCATGCGCGATCCCCCGGCCTTCGATCCCATCAGCCCCGGCGCTCACAACAAGCCCGCGGCCTCGTAGTACGCGTCGAGAAACCCATCCCACCCGAACCGGCACAGGAACTCCCCGGCGTTGCCGGTGTGGGTGCCGGGGTCATAGCAGCGGTAGTTGGGGTCGTAGGTGATGGGCAGGACGTCCGGCTCCAGGGGCGAGGGGGCATAGAACACGAGGGAGATGCCGTGGGCGTTGGGGCGGTCGCGCCCCCGGTAGTCGGCGATCGTCGCCTCCGCCACGAGACCGGGGAGGGGGGAGTCGGGCTCCAGGCGCCGGGCCAGGTCCACCAGGTCCACGTAGACGTTGGGCTGGGCTTCCCGGTCGATGGCCTGGGCCGCAGCGCGGGCCGCAGCGATCTCCTCCACCGCCCCGCTCCTCAGGGCGGGATCCTCCAGGCCCGCGGCGAGCCGAGCGCCCAGGGCATCCACTTCGGAAGCGATCTCCTCGAGCACGGCAGTCCGGTGGGCCGCAACCGTGTGCCGCTGCTCGTAGATCGGGTTGGCGGGGTAGAAGACCTCTTCGAAGAACGCCTCGTAGGCCTCCACGATCACCCGGCCCAGCTCCTCCCCATCCATCTCGGGCGCCGCGAAGAGCCGCCCCAGGACGGCGGTGTAGTCCCAGCCGTCCAGTTGCCCGACCTCCTGCGAAGTCACCAGCACCGGCGCGAGGCTGCGGAACTCGTACAGGGCCTCCAGAGTGCCCATGATGCTCGCGTCCAGGCCCAGCAGGTCGAGGCGCACCCCGGCCGCCTCGACCGCCCCGCGCACCCGGTGGTTGGCCAAGAAGGGGCTCCGGTCATCCCCCTGTCGCTCGTGGAGGATCGACCCCGCCCTCCGGCCGGCGGCCGGAGACGGGGGGCTCGGGCCGTCGGCCTGGTCCCAGCCGTTTCCGTGGTTCCACAGGACCAGCGCCCGCTTCCGGGCGGGAAAGGCGGTTTCGGCCCAGGCCACGAACTCCGTGATCGTCTCGGGGGCGGCCATGTCGCGCTCCCCCAGGTCCTCCACGAGCGCGAACCCGCCGGGCACGAGCCGGTAGCGCCGGGTCGGCACCCCCGGCAGGTCCACCTGGGCCACCACCGCCACCGACTCGGAAAACCCGGCCTGCGCCATCTCGTCCAGGTCGGCCCGGGCCGCGTCGGCCAGGTCGTTGTCCCCGTTCACGTACAGGTACACCGCCCACTCCGGGCGCCCGCCCCCGCCCCCTCCTCCGCAGGCGGCGGCGAGGAGCCCCACGCCCAGGAGCACCCCGAGCGCGGCGAAGAAAACGGGCGGGAGCCCTGCTCCCGCCCGCGCGATCCCCTGCACCCGTTCAAAGATCACGGCTTGCGCTTGCTCCTGCGCCACGCCCACGCTGTCCCCAAAGCCCCTGCCAGCCCGCCGAGGGCACCGAACGCTCCCACCAGGCCGGCCTGGCCGGCGCCCAGCGCCTGCACGAAACAGAAGCCCCACAGGTCGTCCGAGTCGTCGCTGTCGTCGAGCACCCCGGCGCCGTCGCCGGGTTGCGCGGGCCCCCCGGTCTTGCTGGGCTCCGAACCCGCGAAGAAGGTGGCCACCTCCTCCGTCGGGTGGCCCACGTACGTGCGCCCCGCCAGCACCCGGATCGGCGCCACCCGGAGGAACACCATCGGCACCCCCGGCATGCCGTGCCACTTCTGATCGATGATTGTGCTGCGATCCGAAACCGGAATGTCGAAAGAGGCTTCATAGTCCCAGACCGTCGGCCGCGACGAGGCGGCGTAGTACACCCGGAACCCGGTGGTGCCCGGCTGCACGAAGGGCACGTCGAAGCTCACGTAGGCCGTGCCGACCCGAGTCCACGGCCCCACCTCCTGGACCACCGTGGTGGGCTCCCGGATAGTGGGATTGGTCCCCAGGGCCACCTCGTCGCCGTCCCGGACGCCGTCCCCGTCCGTGTCGGGGTTCCAGGGGTCGGTCCCGAAGATGTACTCCTGGAGGTTCGTCAGGCCGTCTCCGTCGGCATCCAGGGGAGCGTCCCCGGGCGATAGGGGGTTGAAGCCGTGGCCGACCTCCCACCCGTCGGGCATCCCGTCGCCGTCGGTATCGGGGTTGAGGGGGTTGGTTCCGAGGGCGATCTCCTCGCCGTCGAGGAGGCCGTCCCCGTCGGTGTCCGGGTCGAGGGGATTCGTACCGGCCTGGAACTCCTCCCACCAGTTGAGTCCGTCCCCGTCCACGTCCTCGGTGAGCACGGGGGCGTTGGGATCGAAGGGATCCGTACCGTAGAGGAACTCCCACCAATCGGGCAGGCCGTCCCCGTCACTGTCGGGATTGACGGAGACCATCCGAAGCGCCATGCCGTCGGCCACGCTCACCTGGTTGTACGAGTACTGGAGCCCGCCCGTTCCACCAGCGTTTTCGATGCCGATGGTGGCCGAATTCCCGCCCCCGCGACCAGGGTTTGCCCTGAGCATGTCCAGGTACCGAAACGTGATGGAACCGTCGGCCTCCGAGAGCACCGCCTGGAAGTTGAGCTGCCCGCCTCCTGCACCGCTTCCGAAGAAATCCACGTCTTCATACTGCACCACGAAAGTGCGGTTGGGAGAGGCGCCCAGGGTGGCGGCGTAGATATTGGCATTCCCGCTGTATCCCGTGTGGAGATCGTCCCAGAACGGGGCGAGAAGGTCGTTGGGGGTGGAGGACGTCGGGATGGGGTGATTCCCAAATGTGCCAATGGAAGTGCCACTAAACGACACGAAGCCGTTGGAGCTTACCCAGGCGCTCGACTTGAGGTTGCCGAAGAAGGGGTACGAAAACCCCATGCCCACCTGCTGGCCGCAGTCATCGCAGCTGGATACGGACGCGAGGCGGTTGGCGGGATTCGCGATGTCGACGTACTCGAACTCCGCCGGCTCGAACACGTAGCCGGCCTCCGCCGTATACACGAGGATGTCGTCCACGTACCAACCCCGGTAGTTGTTTGCGATACTATCGACCGTGTTGAAGAAGAAGCGAATCTGGACCGACCTGCCCGCGTAGGCGGTAAGGTCCAGAGTCTTCTGGCTCCACTTCCTCATAGTGTCACCAGAAAACTGTATCAGATTCTCGAAAGGCCCCCCATCCACGGAAATCTGCACAATGCGCCGGTCCCAACTGGTTCCAGTAGTCTCTGTCTCGTACCAGGACCAGAAACTCAACTGCACGACGTCGTGCCCGGCGGGAATCGTGAACGCCGAGCTCGTCAACGAGCCGGAGTTCGTGCCCACGTCGAAGTTGCAAGCCCCGGTTCCGTAGTACCAGCTTGCGTTGCCGCTGTTGGCCTCGCGACACGAAGACCCGGTCGTCACCTGTTGCCACAACCCGGAAGTCGTCCACCCGCCCACTCCCCCCTCCACGTTGTCCTGGAACACCGTCGCCGCCGACGCGTTTCCCGCGGCAAGCAGAAAGAGGGCCAGGAACGCCACGGCGCACTTCCTCATGGGGGATCCTCCTTGGAAGAGACGAAACACGGAATGGGTCGCAAGACAGCGGGCCGGCGTCCCGCAAGAAAGGCGCCGGGAGCACGCCTCTCACGGTATGGGGTAGGCCGCCCTTTACCGGCGGGGGGGGGGGGGGGCGGCGCCGCGCCCCCGCCCCCGCGCCGGGCCCG
>JBFLZB010000004.1:0-33632 GCA_040756475.1 Thermodesulfobacteriota bacterium | reverse complement strand
TACCCGGGGCGGCCGCGGCCGGGCCCCCGGCGCCGCCGGAAAAGGGGCAGGCAGGGGTTGCCCCCTGCCTGCCGAAAGGGTGGTTAGAAGGGGTTGGCCGTCACGGCCGGGTCGCGGGTCGGGAAGACCCCGAAGGCCCACTCGTCGGCCCCGAGCCGGATGGCGTTGTCCACCAGGTCGAGACCTGTCACGACCCGGAGGACCCAGTCGGGATGGACGACCGTGAAGACGTCCCCGTCGGGACTCGCCGGCCGGGTTACCTGGAAGGTCAGGGTGAGGGTCTGGTTGTCCGCCGCGAGCTCGGCTCGGGTGATGGTGATGCCGGTCAGGGCATCCGCAGCCGGGGTGCCCGTGGCAACGAGAGTGTAGCTCGCCACGGTCTCGGCCTGGACCTTGCGCATGGGCTCGTTGAAGCTGACGGTCACGAGGCTCGTCTCGGTCGCCCCGGCCGCCGGGAGCGCCGGGAGGCCGCCCGCCACGTTGACGATGGCCGGACCCACCACGTCGCGCACGGTGAAGATGTTGGACTTCGCAACCCACACGTCGTCCTCGAACGCCCGCACCTGGACCGTGAAGTAGGACCGGTCGGGGTTGGCGAAAAGCGGCCCGAAGGCGGCGAGGTTCGCCGTCCCCAGGGTGGCGAGGCCGGTGAACTGGGTGCTCGTGCCGACGACGGCGCCGGTCTGGTCGCGCTTCTGGACCACGATCTCGTAAGTAGCCGTGTCGCTCACCGGGGCCCAGTCGAGCACGAGGGTGCTGGGCGCTTCGTTGCGGCCGAAGGTGGCCAGGCTGGTGGTGGTGGTGACGGCGAAGTCGGCCGCCGGCACGAAGTCGTTGATCTCGGTGACGGCGTCCATCACGTTGCCGGCCACGTCGGCGATGCCGGACACCGTGATCGACCAGTTGCCCGAGTAGGTAGCGCCGGCGGCCTTGGCCGGGAGCACGAGGGTCAGGTCGACGAAGTGGCCGAACTGGTCGTACACGGCGCTGGTCGCCGTGGGCACCACGTCGGTGGCGGCCGCGCCCTCCAGGGCGGCAAACACGTAGTTGGCCAAGGTCTCGGCCGAGACCTCGTCCAGGGGCTCGCTGAAGAAGAGCCGCAGGACCTCGGCGTCGAGGGACTCGCCCACCGCCAGGGCCGCGTAGGCGTTGGGGCTGAAGTCGTTGAAGCTGCCGTCCACGACGGTGGGCTTTGCGGTGTCGGCGGCCGTGACGGCGTTGCTCGCCTCGGACTCCACGCCGTTCAGGTCGACGGACCTCACGACGTAGGTGAAGGTGAGCTGGATCTGGCCGCCCTCCACGAAGGTGGGGGAGCTGAAGCGGTTGCACCGCGTGCCGTCCTGGAAGAACGAGGCATCGGTCGAGCCGACGAACGACATCGGATGCTCGTTGACCTGATCCTCGCCCCACACCTGGTTCACGCCGCAGTACACGTTGTAGGACTTGGCGCCCGCCGCGGGATCCCAGTCGAGGGTCGGGAGGGAGTCGTAGTCGTAGGGCTCGCCCACCAGGGCGACCACGGGCGCGGCGGCGGCCGGCTCGTCGAAGAAGGTGGTGAAGGCGGTGCTCGTGCACACGCTGTTGCCGAAGTCGACGAAGTTGCCCTGCCCGTCCATGAGGGGGATGAAGTCGTAGTCGAACCACACGTCGTAGCGCGACGACCCCACGGTGTCGAAGGTGACCGTAACGGCGGTCATGTCTTCGTTCCAGGCCATGGAGTGGGCAATGTTTCCGGCTCTGGTGAGGCTCTTCTGCCCGCGGTTTACCCGCAGGTCGTTCCACAGGCCCTGGATGGTCGCCTTGTCCTCCGTGAGGGCGAGGGCGTAGGCGGTGGCCTTGATGGGTTCGCTGAAGGTGAAGGTCGCCGTCTGGCCTGCGGTGGGGGCAAGGTCGACGCCGAACTCGGGGGTGCAGCTCGTGATGATCGGGGCGCAGTCGTCGACGGAGGAGACCTGCACGGCCTCGCAGCCGCCGGTGCGGCAGGTGAGGTCCACGGTCGTGCCGTCTGCGCCCGCGCTCACGGTCTGCTGTCCGAGCATGGCGCCGTTGGTGGCCACTACCCGGAAGGTCTGGAAGGACTCGACGCCGGCAAAGGTGAACTCGCCGTTTGCGTCGGTGGCGGTCTCGGCCAGCACGCGCCCGCTGGCTCCGGTGGCGCTGTTGTCGCTGCCCCAGGAGACGAGCCGGACCGCGTAGCCCTCGCCCACCGAGGCGCGGGTGGTGCCATTCACCACACACCCCTTGATGGTGGCGGCGAGCTTGCCGACGCTGTAGTGGTTGAAGGAGCCGATGAGGCCGTCCACCGGCGTGTCGTGGTTCGAGCCGCTGCCGGCGCCGGGCACGTCGCCGGAGGTGTCGTCCAGCGAGGTGAAGGCGATGCGGTAGCTGCCCGGGTACACGAAGCTCGGGTAGCGGGGAGCGGCGGCCGCGTCGCGCATGTTCACGGGGCTCGTGACGCCCCGGAGGTCGATCGTGAAGTCGTAGTCCGCGCTGACCGTGCCGTTGACGGCGTCATAGGTGGCGGGGACGTTGCGGATCGTGAACTGGCCGCGATCGTTGGTGGTCCCGGTTCCCATGCCGATGTCCACGACGGCGCCCACGATGGGCTCCTGGGTGGTGGCATCGACCAGGAAGCCCTGGATGGAGCCCCGGGGCTGGAACTTCGAGGGGTTGGGGTTGGTGACGGATTCGTCGTCGCTCTTCGCGCAACCGAACAGCACCGCCGGTACGATCGCGAGAAGGGCCATGACCTGCATGAGTTTCTTCATTCGTTTCATCCTCCTGTTCATGACCACTGGGGTTGTGAACGACAACCGCGCAAGCCTCCTTCACTCAAGAACCGCTGCAGTCGACCTCCTTTCTCGCATTCGTTGCACGATCTTCTTCGGTAGGACGGCCTCTCCAAAAAAACGCCGCCGCGGCCCCTCGACTCCTACTCGAAGGGTCGCGAGGCCGCATGGGCAGCGGGTGGGCGGTTTGGTCCCGGCAGCACGGGCCTGGACCTGGGAGCTGCCAGGCAACAGCCGGCCCCAGGCGAATTCGCGCCGCAACCTTCCGACGGCGGGAAAGCAACCGCTTCTTCCAAACAGGGGAGATCAAGACCGGGCGGTTCGCCACGGCCCAAGGCGGGAGTCCTCCTTTGGAAACAAGCAGCCCACCCATAGCCTCCCCCATTCGGCTCAGACGCTTGCGAACTTAAGAGAGCATCGCACGACACGTCGCTGCACGACTGACAACATGCCCGCGGAGTAGAACGCCACCTAGAAACCACAATATCGCGTTAGTGTCAATCCCCTTCCAAACATGGGACAAGAATGGAAAAACATTTCACACTCTTCACCCCGCCGTACCCGGCTCCGGTGCCGCCCCCGGCGGGCAATAAACCCCTCCCCGGCCGTTGGGCGCCGATCTTATCACAGGGCCAGGTAGAGTCCAGGCCTCTGCCGTGAAATTGTCCATCGCCTTGTCCCCATACCGGGAGAAAATGCCCTGCACCCTGGACGGGGACGCAAGAGAGCATCGTGCCCTCGTCAGGGGCTGGGGGCATCCCTCTTCCAACCCGGCCCCACCCCCGTCGCCCTGCGGCGATCCGTCCACCGATCTCGCGCACGCCGGGAGAGGGCTGAAAGACTGCCGAAATTTGCGTGGCCCCCTTCCCCGAGGTGCTCCTCCAAGTGGGAGAGGGCGGCTCCCGCGTGCTCCAGGAAGCCCGACTTCCCCATTCGCCCGCCGAGCTTGCCGAAGGCTCCCAGGGCCTGGAGGAGGCGGAAGGCGCCGAGGGCGAGCCAGGCGTCCTCGGTCCAGCCCGCTGCCGCCCCGAGGTGGGCCAGGTGCTCCCGATAACGCTTGAGGAGCCGACCGCGCAGCGCCGGGGGGTGGGCGGCGTAGGGGTCGAGGATGAGGGCCGCCGCGTCGTAGGCCAGGGGGCCGGGGCGGGCGCCCTGGAAATCCAGGAGCGCGGGGCCGGCGCCGTCGGCGGTGAGCTGTACGTTTCGGCTCTGGAAGTCCCGGTGGAGGAAATAGCCCCCCGGCGCCGGGGCCCCGAGGGCCGCCAGGCGCTCCAGGTCCTCCCGAAACCCGGAGGGCACCTCCAGGCCCAGGATGCCCTGGGCGAACTCCCGGGCGAAGTAGAGACCCTCCTCCACCATGAGGCCCGGGCCGTACGGCGCAGGGGCAAAGCCGGTCTCCAGGCGAAAACCCTCGGCGCCCCGGACCTGCATGCGGGCCAGGAGCCACAGCACGGGCTCGTAGAGGGCGAAGGGATCGGCCCCGGGCTCCTTCAGGGCAGAGAAGAGGCTGCGGTCCCCCAGGTCCTCCAGGAGCACCCAGCCCCTCGCCTCGTCCGCCCCGTAGACCCGGGGAACCCGGATGCCGCGGGCCTCCAGGTGGCGGGCGATCCGCACCGTGGCGGCATTCTCGGCCGGGTCCGGGCCCTCCAGGAGCACGTAGGTGCGCCGTTCCCCCCGGACCCGGAAGTAGCGGCGGGCCGAGCCGTCGCCGTGGAGGGGGGCGAGAGCAATGGGGCGGTCGCCCTCGGGCAGAAGGCCGGCAAGCGTCTGGGGATGTGGGATCATGGAGACTCTGGAAAGGGCGGTAGGGGCAAGCCGAAGCAACCACAAAGACACCAAGACACAAAGGAGATCGCAGACGACAGCAGTGCGTCTTCTTCGTGTCCATCCCTTTCACGGGAGGCGCGTTGGGTAGGGCGCGATCGCCGAGCGCGCCGCGCGCTTGGGTGTGACGCCGATGGACCCGAACGGACGCCTCGGCGAGGCGTCCCTACCCTGCCGTGGCTGCAAGGAGGGCAGCTTCCGTCATCTTGCCGCGGGCCGCCGGGCTCGCTCCGCTTCCCAGCCCTTGCAGGCCAGGGCGATGTAGCGCGGCACCCTGCGGGCTCCGGTGCCGTAGGCGCTGATCGTTCTCGGGGTGAGCCCGAGAGCCCGGCCGGCTTCCGCCAGAGAAAGGCCGTTGCGGGCCCGCCAGGACAGAAAGGTGCGCGTGTTGTCGTCGGTTGCCCGCTGTGCCAGGGCTTCGAGCAGCAGGGTATCGGCTCCGATCTGGATGTCGAAGGCCTCCCACTCGACCGTCCAGCCCTCGCCCTCGACCACCCGGGCGCCGGCAAACGCCTCGGGGTCCCGTAGCGGCGCCAGGCCGGGCAGGCGCTGGATGTCCTGGGAGAGGCAGACCACATGGCGAGTCCCGTCGACGAACGTCAACTCGAGCCGCTGATCGGGCAGCGCGGCAACGGCCTGCAACCTGGGGCGTTTCATGGATGCCACTTCTTCCACTCCTCGATGAGCTCGTCGCGGTGACCGCGAACCCAGGTGAGCACCTCGGCCTCCAGGGAGCGTGGGCACCATCCTTCCACGATCGTGAGAGTCTCCAAGCTAATTCGAACGTTGACCGGCCCACCCACGAGGTGCACGTGCATGGGCACGTGGTCCTTTTCCCGCAACTGGAGCCGGTATCGGCTGCGAAAGCGATGCTTTGTCGTCAAGGGCAGACTCTATTGAAATAACTTCTATATGTCAACATCGGGCCGAACCGGTGCACGCAACAGCCGGTCCTCGGCTTCGGCCAGGCGGTCCTGGGGGACCTCCCGCGACAGGGCTTGCCCGACCCGGTCCACATCCAGGCCGGGCTGGAGCATGCGGCCGTAGATCAGGAGGTCGCAGCCGGCGCGCACGGAGCGCACCGCCAGGTCCTCCGGTGAGCCGAGGCCTGTCAGGGCGCCCATCTCCAGGTCGTCAGAGACGACGGCGCCTGCGAACCCGAGGCGCTCCCGCAGGACCCCCTGGAGCCAGGACCGGCACAGGCTCGCCGGGGCGGCGGAGACCGCTGGGAACAGGAGGTGCCCGGCCATGACCAGCGGCACGCCCGCTGCGATGGCGGCCCGGAAGGGGACGAGGTCGAGGGTTTCGATTTCCGCTAGAGTCCGCTCGACCCGGGGCAGCTCCCGGTGGCTGTCGGCCCGGGCCGCGCCGTGGCCGGGGAAGTGCTTGGCGCAGGGAAGCACCCCGCCCCTCAGGCACGCCCGCACGTGGACCGCGGCGAGGCGCGCCGCCCGCTGCGAGTCGCCCCCGAAGGACCGATCGCCGATGGCCCCGCTCTCCCCCTCCTGGGCCACGTCGCACACCGGGGCCAGGTTCACGGTGATCCCCAGGCCGGCCAGGGCCCGGGCCTGGGCCTCGACGGCCTGGGAGAGGAGGATCTCGCCCTCGGGGTCGTCGCCGAAGGCGCGGGCCGGAGGCAAGCGCGGCACCCCGTCGCGCAGGCGCTCCACCCTGCCCCCCTCCTGGTCCACGAGCACCAGGGCGGGCGAGCCCGGGTCGGCCTGGGCCAGCCCTCGGCGAAGCGCCGCCGTAGCCGCGGCGACGGTGGCTGCGTCCGGGCAGTTGCGCGCGAAGAGGATGACGCCCCCGAGGCCGAAGCGAGCCGCAAAGGCGAAAAGGGCATCGGGTGGGGTGGTGCCTTCGTACCCGAGGATCAGGAGCCGGCCGGGGCGGTGAAGCACTGCCCGATGGGACCCATGGGACGAATGGGAGGCAAGAGGCGGACGGCTCACGGGACCAGCCCCTCGATGAAGGCCAGGCTGCCCCGCTCCGGGTCGAGGAGGGCCCGGGGGCCGAAGGGAAGGGGCAGGTTGGGGGTGCCGTGGCCTGCCGCGACCCCCGAGAGCACCGCACAGGGCACCGACCCGGCAAACTCCGCGAGCAGGCCCTCCAGGTGTCCGGGATCCTCGCCGGAGGCGAGGAAGGTCTCGGGTTTGCCGAAGACCACCGCGGCGGCGTCCTCCAGGGCGCCGGAGGCCCGAAGCTGGAGCAACATCCGGTCCAGGCGGTAGACGGGCTCGTTGACGTCTTCGAGAAAGACGATGCGGCCCGCCCCGCGAAAGGCCCCCGGAGTTCCCGCAGAGCTCGCGAGGAGCGAGAGGCACCCGCCCCCCACCTCGGCCACGACGCGGTCCTGCGTCCCCCGGGCCCACACCCGAAGCCCCAGGAACGCGGGGCGCGCCGGCTCCCCGTAGTAGCCCAGACACCCGAGCACGGCGTCGAGCTCCCCCGGGTGGTCTCCCCGGGGATGGGGGCCGTGGAGCACGGCCCAGCCCGCCCGCCGCAGATGATTCAGGAGCGCCGTGTTGTCGCTGAACCCCACCACCGCCCGGGGCTCTCCCAGGTCTGCGGGCCCCAGGGAAGCCAGGAGGCGCTGGGTGCCGAAGCCCCCGCGGGCCAGGAAGACCCCTCGCACTTCCGGATCTCCCAGGGCTTGGCGCAGCTCCTCGCGGCGTCGGCCATCGTCCCCCGCCAGGTACCGCAGCGAGGACGTGACGTCCTGGCGCACGCGCACCCGAAGGCCCCGGGATTCCAGGAGTGCCACGGCGGCCCGGATGCGTTCCGGGTCCACGGCCCCGCCGGGGGCAACCAGTGCCACGGTGTCGCCGGGGGCGAGCCGGGGGGGGAATCGGGGAGGAGGCAGCGAGCTCACGGGGTGTCCTCCGCGGTGACCACTGTCGCGGATTCGAGCCCGGCGCGAGCCGCCTCGGCAGCCAGGGCCCGGCGCAGGACGATGCGCCGGGCATCCCAGGGCGCTTCCCCCAGGGGCGCGGAGCGCGCCGGCCCCCGGGCCTCCACCCGGTAGAACCAGTAGCCGTTGGGGACCTCGAGGACCGGGGTGAGAGCGCCGGACTGGGTCCCCAGCAGCGCGTCGTTGGCCGGGCTCCCCGGAAGAACGTAGCGCCGGCCCAGGGCGCCCCCCAGAGCCCGGGTGCCCCCCTGGGACACCTCGCGGGCGACGGCCGCCAGCTCTTCGCCCCGGAGCACCCGCGCCCGGGCGTCCTCACAGGTCTGGCGCTGCTCGGCCCGACGCTCGGGGGGATCCAGGGGGTGCACGTAGCGAAAGATCCCCCGCAGCTCCACCCAGGCAGGCAAGCTCACCGGCTCGGCCGCCAGGGCGGCCAGAACCCGAGGGAGAACCCCGGCCCGGGCCGCCTCGAACTCGGCCCAGCGGGCTTCCAGGGCGTCCTCCAGGCCGTCGACGCTGGTTCCGGGGGGCGGAATGCCCCCGGAGGCCCGTTCCAGGCTCTCGACGAGCCAGCGCCCGCCCCGGGTCCGCCCCGTGGGAAACGGGGGCATGGGGGCAACGGGCTCGGCAGAGGCAGCCCCCCGGACCGGCAGCGCCGCCGCAGCCCGGGCATAGGCGGCCAGCCCCCCGGGCTTTTCCATCACGCTGCCCACGTCGAAGAGGCTCACCCCGTCGTACCCGAGCCTCCGGGCGGCAGCCGCCTCGGCGGCGATGGCGTCGGGATCCTTGATATAGGCGCCCAGCCCGGCCCAGAGCCGGACCTGGGTCCTTGGGCGGTCCGTTGGTGCAGAGGTCGAACCGGAACGGGGAACCGCCCGGGCCACGGCCCGCAGCTGGGCCTCCACCCGCTCCGGTCCGCCGAAGTACGCCATGGGGTAGAGGGCGTCCACGAGCCCCTCCTGCGCCCAGGCCCGCCAGTCCTGCCCCTTCTCCACGTAGGCGGGGCCCGCGTCGGGGAAGACGGCCGCGGAGAGCTCCAGGCCGGGACGGACCCCGTCCAGGGCCTCCCGCGCGGCCCGCACGAGCTCCGTGATCCGGAAGGCCCGCAGGTCCGCCCAGAGGAGCGCGGCCGTGGCCAGGACCCGGTCGGCCGGCGGCATCGCGCCCGAGACCCACGCCCCCAGGTCCGGGGTGCGCAGCTCGTCGGGAATCCACCGGGGGTCGAGGCCCCAGGTCTCTTCGAACCACGCCCCCAGCGCCCCGCCGTGGCCGTAGCCCGGCCCGGGGTATCGCACGAAGTCCAGGTGCACCCCCGCAATCGGGTAGCGGCTCGCCACCTCCCGCACCAGGGCGGCAAAGTGCTCGCGATACGCGGAGGAGTCGGGGTCGGCGTAGACGCCCTCGATCCACCCCAGGGACCGCTCCAGGGCCGAGTACTCGGAGACCGGCCGTCCCGCCGCGTCGCGCAGCACCCACCCGGCCCGAAGCGCCGCGTGGGAGGGGTCGGCGGGGGCGCCCTCGCCGCTCCACAGGAGGAAGACGTTCATCCAGGCGAGCACCCGGGCGCCGCCGGCGCCCTCCAGGACCCGGGCCAGGGGGTCGAAGCCCGGGGCTGCCCCGGCCGCGGTCAGGGCCTCGGCCCGAGGGGCCAGGTCGCTGGCGTAATAGGCGTCTCCCCGGCCCCGCACCTGGACCGCCAGGGTGTGGAGCTCCGCCTCCCGCGCCTCCCTCGTCACCCGATCCACGCCCTCGGGGGTCGCGAGCGCGGTGCGCACCACCCAGGCGGCAGTCGGGGGACGTGGCACCGGGGCGCAGGCCGCCAGGGCGAAGAGAAGGAGCACGAGCGCGGACGAAGTGGACACCATGGACGGGGTGGACGGGGTGGACGGGGCGCACGGGAGGCGGGTCATCGGCGGCCCAGAGCATTCAGGAGGCGGTCGTGGATCCCTTCGAAGCCGCCGTTGGAGAGCACGGCGACCACGTCGCCGGGGGCCAGCAGGGGCGTGAGGTACGCGACGATGGCCGCGGCGTCGGGGAAGGCCTGGGCCGGGACGCCCCGGGCGCTGAGCGCGGCGGCCAGGCGGCCCACATCCAAGCGCTCGGCCTCGGGGACCTTGGCGGGGTCGGGCACCTCCCGCAGGCACACCCGGTCGGCGGCGCCGAAGGCCTCGGCCAGGGCCTCCTGGAAGACTCGGCGCCGCATGGTGTTGGAGCGGGGCTCGGCCACGGCCCACAGGCGCGCCTTCGGGTAGCGCTCCCGAAAGCCCTCCAGGATGCCCCGGATGGCGGTGGGGTGGTGGGCGAAGTCGTCGTAGACCCGCACGCCCCCGACCTCGCCCCGGAGCTCGGCGCGGCGCTTGACCCCCCGGAAGCTCGCCACCGCCCCCTCCACCTCCCGATCCGACAGTCCCAGCTCCGCCAGGGCCGCCCCGGCCGCAAGGAGGTTCCAGGGCTGGTGGGTCCCCAAGAGCTCGTGGGCGAGGTCCAGGCTCCGGCCCCCGGGCCCCCGCACCCGCATCCGGCCCCCGCCGGAGGAGGCGTCGCCGTACCACTCCACCCCGGTCTCCCGCCGCGAGTACCGCACCACCGGGCAGGGGGCCAGGGCCGCCAGGGCCCGCACCTCCGGGTCGTCCCAGTTGGCCACCACCCGCCCCGACCGGGGCACGGTGCGCAGGAGGTGGCGGAAGGAGCGCCGGATCCCCTCCAGGTCGTCGAAGATGTCGGCGTGGTCGAACTCTACGTTGTTCAGGACGAGGACGCGCGGCAGATAGTGGAGGAACTTCGAGCGCTTGTCGAAGAACGCCGTGTCGTACTCGTCCCCCTCCAGGACGAAGGGTTCCCCCTCACCCAGGTGGAAGCCCCCGGGGAGGCCTACGGGAACACCCCCCACGAGCCAGGAGGGCGCCCGCCCCGCAGCCTCCAGAGCCCAGGCGCACAGGGCCGCCGTGGTGGTCTTGCCGTGGGTGCCCGTGACCACCAGGCTCGTCCTGCCCGGGAGGAACGCCCAGCGCAGGAGCTCCGGGAGCGAGCAGTAGGGCAGTCCCCGGTCCAGGGCCGCCTCGAGCTCGGGGTTGCCCCGGGAGATGGCGTTGCCCACCACCAGGAGGTCCGGCGCGGGCGTGAGGTTTTCTTCCCGGTATCCTGCCGCCACCGGCACCCCCCGGGCCTCGAGGAACGTGGACATGGGAGGGTACACCGCGTCGTCGGAGCCGGTGACCCCAACCCCCTGCCGGTGCAGCTCGGCCGCAACCCCGGCCATGGCGGTGCCGCAGATCCCCAGGAAGTGGACCCGGAGCGGCGAGCCGCCCGCCCGGAAGATTTGTTCACTAAGATTGAACATCGAAGCTCACTTGTCTACAATGCACCAACGTTCACAGGGCACAGGGCACAGGGCACAGGGCACAGGACAGGGACAGCGCCATGAATCGCGATGCGGCCTTTCCGTACATCCTCGCCGAACGCTTCCTCCAATGGTGGAGGGAGATGGGGCGGCCCGAAATCGCAGCCGCCTTCCAGTACTGGGCCGACCAGCACGATTTGGCCCCGCGCCGGCGGGAGGGGGTGTGGCGCCGGGTCGGCGAGCTCCGGGGCATGGGCGAGGCCGCCTGAGCAGCCAGGGGGGGTGGTGGGTCCACTTCGCTGGACCCACCCTACCGGTAGAGCAGGTACGGCTGTCTCTCCTCCTCCCAGCCCTTCAACTCTTCGCCCCAGCCCTCCTCCAGGTCTCGCGGGTCCGCCCCGGCCTCCAACGCCTCGCGCAGCGCCTCGCTCCCCAGCAGGAGGTGGATGGGCAGGCGCTCCGCCTCGTACTCGTAGGGCGGCGCCCGCCACCCGAAGCCCGCACCCCGGCAGAGCTTCCACAAAGCCGAGAGGAGCGCCAGCCCCGTGCGGTAGGGGCGAAAGGCCTCCGGGTCGGTCACGTGGAGCTGCACGCCCCCGCATGCCCGCCCGGCCCACTTCTGGAAGGTGGGAAGGAAAGCGAGAGGTCGAAACGCGACCCCCGGCAGCTCCTGTCGTTCCAGGACCCGCGCCAGCGCCTCTCCCTCCACCCAGGGGCCGCCCACGATCTCGAAGGGGCGGGTGGTGCCCCGGCCCTCCGACGCGTTGGTGCCCTCCAGGAGCACCGTGCCGGGGTAGACGGCCGCCGTCTCCGGGGTGGGCATGTTGGGCGAAGGAAGCACCCAGGGACGGCGGGTTTCGGGCCACAGCATGGACCGCCGCCAGCCCTCCAGCGGGACCACGTCCACCTCGCACCCCGCCCCCCGCTCCCCCCGGAACCACAAGGCCAGCTCCCCCAGGGTGAGCCCGTGGCGCATGGGCACGGGCTCCAGGCCGACGAAGGACTCCCACCCCACCCCGAGCCGGTTGCCCTCCACGAGGGCGCCCCCCAGGGGATTGGGGCGGTCGAGCACCACGACCCGCACCCCGGCCTCGCCGCAGGCCTCCAGCACCAGGCGCAGGGTCCAGGGAAAGGTGTAGACCCGGGTGCCCACGTCTTGCAGGTCCATCAGAAGCAGGTCGAGGCCTTCGAGCATGGCCCGCGTGGGCTTTCGGACCTCCCCGTAGAGGGACCAGACCGGGACGCCCAGGCGCCGGTCCACCCCGTGGGGCGACTCCACCATGTTGTCCTGCACGTCGGCGCCGATGCCGTGCTGGGGCCCGAAGAGCGCCGCGAGCCGGCTTCCGGCCGCCTCCAGGACCTCGGCCACCACCTCGCGGGCCGACCGGTACCCGGCGTCCACGCTGGCGGGGTTGAGCAGGAGCCCCGCCCGGGCTCCCCGGGGGACCCAGCGCTCGGGAGCCTCCGCAAACACCTCCAGGCCCACCTTGACCACGGTCTCCTCCCTGCGGCGGCTCGTTGCGCCTTGCGGGTGGCACGTTGGGGGGGCGAGACCGCGCCGATGCTAGAAGGACCGGCAGCGGCAGTCAAGGGAGAGGCAGGAGCACTGGATGGGACCAAGGGGACGAATGGGACCCATGGGCGGGAAACGCCGGAGCCCGGGTCTCCTGGGCGGGGGACCTGGCGGAGATTTGCTCCGGGCGTGCTTATCTGCTTGCCGTGGAGGCGCGGGGCTGGCACCTTTGCACGGCTGCTTCGCCCTGCGGGGGCTGCCGACCCCGGGGTGAGTCGGCGCTTCGCACCCAGGCGCACCTCAAGGGAGGATCCATGGCCAACGATCGCCCACGGGGGCCGGGACCCGGCACCCCGGACGCCGAGCCCCCCATCCTGCTCCCGGACGTGGTCGTCCGCTGCCGGCAATGCGGCTACGAAGGCCCGGCCGAGCCCCAGTCTCCCGGAAAGACCTGGCTGGAAGCGGTGTTCTGGATCGCCTTCCTGGTCCCGGGCCTCATCTACAGCCTGTGGCGGTTGTTCGGCCGCAGGTACCTGTGCCCGCGCTGCAAGGCGGTCGACGGCCAGGCAACGGTGCCCCTGGGCCGCAAGGTGGCCGTGGTGTTGCGGGCCCTGCTGCTGCTGCTGTTCGTCGCAGCCGTGGCGCTCCTGGGGCTCGTCTGGAACTACCCTGCGCCGGGCCCTTGACCCGCGAAGGAGAGGAGCAAGCGATGGGAACCATCCAGATCCTGGCGGCCATCTTCGCGACGACCGGGATCGTCTTCCTGATGCTGGCAAAGGGCGGCAACCGGCTCCTGCGTATCCTGGGCATCATCATGCTCGTGCAGGGCATCGGGATCTTCGTGCTCGGCTTGCTGCGGGGGTAGGGGCGACGCAGGGGCGCTCACACCATCGAGGCATGTGGGCCCCTGTCCCGTTGCCCGTTCGGTATCGGGATCGGTATCGGGATCGATTTCGATAGCGATACCGATAGCGATTGGGGTGGGGGGGGTTGGTTCGGATTCCGAGGCCGCCGGCAATCGCTACCGGGCGCGCTCCTGCACCGCCTCCAGGTAGGCCAGCCGGTCCTTGATGGTCTTGGTCGGCGGGTTGTACACGATCCGCCGCCAGATGCTCGGGGGCTCCCCGAGCTTGGGGTCGAGCTCCAGGGCCTTGCGATAATCGGCAATGGCCCCCTGTGCGTCCCCCAGGCTGTCACGCAGGATTCCCCGGTTCGCCCAGGCCTGGGCGAACTCCGGATCGAGCGCCAGGGCCGCCTCGTAGTCCGCCAGGGCTCCCTCTGTGTTGCCCCGCATCTTGCGCGTGTTGCCCCGGTTCACCCACACCCCGACCTCCCGGGGGCGCAGCTCCAGGGCCCGGTCGTAGGCAGCTTCCGCCCTCTCGTAGCTTCCCGCCTTGAAGTACTCGTTGCCGTCCTTGATCATCCGCTCCCCTTCCTCCAGCTTGGGCGGACAGCCCAGAAGGAGGAGAGCCGCCACCCCCGCCACCGCCATCGCCGTCAGCTTTCGTGCCGAACCAATCATGGGTCTTCCTCTGCTCGGAAACGTAGGGTGGTTCAAGCGAAGCGGACCCACCCCTTCTCGGGAGCAAGACGTGACGCCTTGGCGTCCTCAAGGATTTCCAGGAGCGCTGGAGTCCAGAGTGCGCGCGACCGGAACCTGGGGCCCCGCCGGGGCTCGGGAACACTACGTGCCCCGCTTCGCGGATGTCAAGAACGCCCGGCCGGCCTCCAATATCTCTCTCGTGCAGCTCAAGAATGAAGGGGCGTCCGCCGATACGAACCGAGACGCTTGCGCTCCCGGGAACCCCTCGCCCCAATCCAGGAACGGCGCGCCGTTCCCCGGAGACCCGCCCCATGACCGAAAGGCTCGACGGTACGGCCTTCATGTGTCCCAGGAGGAGGCGCACCATGTCCGACGGAGCGGAGTCAGCCACCCTCATCCTGTTCAGCGGGGAGCTCGACAAGGCCATGGCGGCCTTCATCGTGGCCACCGGCGCGGCCTCCATGGGGATGCAGACCACGGTCTTCTTCACCTTCTGGGGCCTCAACTGCCTGCGCCGGGGCGGCACGGGAGAAGCGGGGAAGGCGTCGGCGCTGCCGGCCAAGAGTCCCGTGGGGCGGATGCTCGACGTGATGAACCCGGGCGGCCTGGGAAAGCTCCCCTTGAGCCGCCTCGACATGCTCGGCGCGGGCCGCAAGATGATGAAATCGGTGATGCAGAAAAAGGGCATCGCCAGCCTCCCCGAGCTCATGGAGATGGCCCGGGAGCTCGGGGTGCGCCTGGTGGCCTGTCAGATGTCGATGGATGCCCTGGAGATCCGGCGAGACGAGTTCGTCTTCCCGGAAATCGAGGTGGGGGGGGTTGCCACCTTCCTCGCGGCCGCCGGCGAGTCCCGGTTCACCCTGTTCATCTGAAGAGCAGGGGTCGGGGGCTTGGGGCTGGGGTCCGTGCCACCGCCTCCGCCCAGGTGACGATCGTCTCCAGGTCCGCCGGGCCGTCCCGGCGGGCGAGCTCGTGCCCTCCCCGAAAGACGGCCAGGCAGGGAAGCGCGCGAGAGCGAAGGCGGGCGCACAGGGGTTGCTCCTCCTCCACGTTCACCCTGCCCAAACGAAACCGCGGCTCCAGGCGGGCGGCCGCCTCGTCGAAGGACCGCGCCGCCCTCCGGCACGCCCCGGACCAGGGGGCCTCGAACAGGACCAGGAGAGGGACGTCGCTCTCCGCGCCGTGGGTCGTCCAGGTGGCGCGCGTCAGCTGCACCGGCCGGCCGTCGAACAAGGGACTGCCGCACCGCCCGCAGTGGGGGAGCCCCAAGAGGGCATCCGCCTCGAGCCAGTTGGTAGAGGCGCATCTCGGGCACCCCACCCGCACCGCACGGCTCGCACCTCCCACCGCCGTCGAGACCCCCGGCATCTTCACACCTCCCCCAGCCCTTCCCTCGCCGCACCGGCTCCCTGGGAGAGACTCCCTGCGAACATCGCGGATCGCGGGGCGCAGCGCAAGGGCTCCCCGACCCCGTTCGCCACCCAGGTGATGGATCGCGGCCCTCCAGAATCCACGACAACTTCTAGGGGCGGGGTCCGGGAGCCCCGGAGCGTAGTCCCGTACCGCATCGACTGATCCGCCCCAGTCCATGGAAACCGGTGAGCCAGGCGCACCGGTTCCGCAAGGGACCCCTCCTCCAATTGCCGCGGATTGCGGGGCGGAGCGCAGGGGCTCACGGACCCCGCTTACCACCCGGGCGGTGGATCGCGGCCCTCGTTTCCCCTTGACGCCGAAATAAACCTGAGTTTAGATATCGTAACATCTACTTAATGACGGGAGCTGGGAGGACGCCCGTGCCCGACGAGATCGGACCCCGACTCAAGATCCTGCGCGAGGGCCGCCGCCTGACCCTGAAGCAGCTCGCCGATCAGGTGGGCTGCACGGGCGCCCATCTCTCCCAGATCGAGAACGGGCACACTTCTCCCTCCATCGCAACCCTCAAGAAGATCGCCCAGGCCCTGGGCGTGAACATCGTCGACTTCTTCGCCGACGAAGCCATCGGCGAGCCCGTGGTCACCCGCGAGGCCGACCGCCGGGACGTGTTCCTCAGCAACTGGAGCGCCCGCATCCAGCAGCTCGTGGGGTCCACCGAGGGCAAGCTCATGCAGCCCTTCTGCACCGTCGTGTCTCCGGGGGGCGGCTCCCACGACCCCTACAGTCACGTGGGCGAAGAGTTCGGCATCGTACTGCGCGGCACGCTGACCGTCACGGTGGGCGAGACCTCCTACGAGGTCGGCCCGAGGGAGAGCTTTTACTACTCTTCCCGGATTCCCCACCGGTGGGTGAATCGGGGCAGCGAGGACGTGGAGGTGGTCTGGGTCGTTTCCCCGCCCACGTGGTAGACGGGGTGGGCGGGTTCTCGGAGGCAGGAAGGCCTGGCAGAGCAACCCCAACACACAGGAGGTCGACGATGACGAGCCAAACCAAGCACAGGACGGGGCGATGGGGCATCTTGCTGGGGGGCGCCGCGCTGGCACTGGGCCTCGCGGGCGGCGCAGCGGCCAGCGAGTCCAAGATGCACGTCAAGTTCAGCACCTGGCACCCCCCGGCGAGCCGCGAGGTGCGCACCGTCTGGACGCCGATGCTCGAAGAGCTCAAGACGCGCTCCAACGGCCGGATCACCTACACCCTCTTCGCCGGCGGCGCCCTGGGCTCGGGGCCGGAGCACTTCGACATCGTCAAGAACGGCCTCTCCGACATGGGCTACTTCACCGCCACCTGGACGCCGGGGAGGTTTCCCCTCTCCGACGTCCTCTCGCTCGCCACCTGGACCGACGGCAAGGACGTGGCGACCGACATCGGTAACAAGATGCACGACGAGGTCCTCCACAAAGAGTTCGAGGGCGTCAAGGTCCTGGAGCTCAACGGCTGCATCCAGTCCTTCGTGTGGACCAAGCGGCCGGTGCGCACCATGGAAGACCTGAAGGGCCTCAAGCTGCGCAGCCCCGGCGGCCACCAGACCAACTACATCAAGGCCCTGGGGGCCGAGCCGGTGTTCATGCCCCTGGGAGACGTGTACCTCTCCCTGGAGACCGGCACCATCGACGGGGTCGTGACCTGCTCGCCGCTCGTGCTCGCATTCAAGCTCCACGAGGTGGTCAAGCACGGCGTCGTGGCCACCTTCGGGTGCGTGACCGAAGGGGTGGTGATGAACCAGAAGAGCTGGGAGCGGACCCCCGACGACCTCAAGCCCATCATCGAGGAGGTGGTCGGCAACCCCTTCGCCGTTACCCACGGGCTCAACCGCGACGTGTACAAGACCATGATCCAGGAGATCCAGGACAAGGGCGTCACCCTCTACGAGCTCCCCGCCGCGGAGCAGGCCCGCTGGTCCGAGAAGTTCCAGGAGGAGACCCGCAAGTGGGTGCAGGGCCTGGAGGCCAAGGGCCTGGCGGCCAAGGACGCGGTGGTCATGTACAACAAGATCGCCCTGGACTCGGGCGCCAAGTGCGAGGCGTTTCCGCAGGAGTGGCACTAGGCGCGCGAAGCGCGCTGCTCGTTGTCCGTTGTCCGTTGTCCGTTGTCCGTTGGAGTCGTAGGGCGCCCATCACAAGGAAGAGCGGGTGACCATGGAGATCCTGACGCCGTTTCGCCGGACCATTCGCGCGACCACCTACGGCCTGTCCTTTGCGGGCATGTTCGCCCTGGTGCCCCTCATGCTGCTCACCTCCGCCGAGGTGGTGGGCCGGGCCGTCTGGTCCCGGCCCATCCCCGGGGCGGTGGAGCTCTCGAGCTACCTCTTGGCGATCTTCGTGCTCCTGGGCATCGCCTACACCCAACAGACCAAGGGCCACGTGCGCGTCGAGATGCTCACCTCGCGGCTGCCTCCCCGGGGCGCGGCGGCCATCGACGTGCTCACCACCCTGCTCAGCATCGGCATCGTGGGGGTCCTCGCCTGGCAGGGGTGGGAGGTCGGGATGGAGGAGCGGGCGGTCTCCGACATGCTTCGGGTGCCCCAGAAGCCGTTCAAACTCCTGGTGGCCCTGGCCGGGGCCACCCTCTTGCTCGAGCTCCTGCTGGACCTGGGAGACGCCGCGGGAAGGCTGGTGAAGCGATGAGCCTCGACCCGGTTACCGTGGGCATCCTGGGCACGGGGGCGGTCTTCCTGCTCCTCTTTCTGGGCATGCCCATCGCGTTTGCGCTCATGCTGGTGGGCTTTTCCGGCATCGCCTACCTGGCCTCCTTCCAGGCGGCCCTGCCGGTGGTGGCCCGCACGGTCTACGAGGTCTCTTCCTACTACCCCTACACCGTGATCCCCCTCTTCGTCGTCATGGGCGGGTTTGCGGGGAGCTCGGGGCTCACCCGCGAGCTCTACGCGGCCTTCGACAAGTGGTTCGGGCGGCTCCCCGGGGGGCTCGGCGTGGCGACGATCGGCGCCTGCGCGGGCTTTTCCGCCGTGTCCGGGTCGTCGGTGGCCACGGCGGCGGCCATGGGCACGGTGGCCCTGCCCGAGATGAAGCGGTACGGATACGACTCGGGGCTGGCCACGGGCAGCGTCGCCGCGGGGGGGACCCTGGGGTTCCTCATCCCCCCCAGCATCGGCTTCGTGGTCTACGCCATGCTCACCGAGCAGTCGGTGGGCCGGCTCCTCGTGGCCGGCATCCTGCCCGGCCTGCTCCTGTCGCTCGCGTACGTGGCCATCATCGTCGCCCTCGTGGTGTGGAATCCGCGGCTGGCGCCGGGGCGCGCGGAGGCGGTCACGTGGGCAGACCGCTTCGGGGCGCTCCTGGGGGTATGGGAGCCGCTGCTGCTCTTCGCCCTGGTCATGGGCGGGATCTACCTGGGGTTCTTCACCCCCACCGAGGCCGGGGCCGTGGGCGCCACGGTGCTGCTCCTGGTGGCCTTGGTGAAGGGGGCGCTCAATTGGACGACCCTGGTCCAGGCGCTACGCGAGGCCGTGCGCATCTCGGTGATGGTGCTCTTCCTCGTGGCCGGGGCCAACGTCTTCAGCTACTTCCTAGCCTTGTCCACCATTCCCATGCAGGTGGCCATGTGGGCGGGCGACCTGGAGGTCTCCCGCTACCTGATCCTCGCCGCCATCCTGGCCATGTACCTCTTCCTGGGCTGCTTCCTCGACGCCATCTCGATGATGGTGCTCACCATGCCGGTGATCTTTCCCGTCATCACGGCGCTGGGCTTCGACCCCATCTGGTTCGGGGTCATCGCCGTCCTCATGATGGAGGCCGGCCTCATCACCCCCCCCATGGGGCTCAACGTCTTCACCGTCGCGGGGGTGGCGGGCGACGTGCCCGTGGAGCGGATCTTCCGGGGGGCCGCCCCGTTCCTGCTCGCCATCTTCGCGGTGGTGGTGCTGATCACCTTGTTTCCCCACATCGCCCTGTACCTGCCCCGGATGATGCTGCGCTAGCCCGGCCGTCCGCGGGGCAACTCTCTGCTTGACGCGTTCGCTAAGGCATGCTTTATTGCGCTTAACAAATAGTTAACGGAGGGCACGGTTCACCGCGACGGAGCGCCACGACGAGGAGGTGTGGGATGGGCAAGCGATGGGGCCTGGGGGTTCTGGCAGTGGGGTGCATCCTCGGAGGGCTCGCGGCAACGCCTCCCGCGGCGCAATCCCAGGACAAGCAGGTGCACGAGCTCACCTTCGCCTGGAACGACATCTGGGGGCCCAAGTTCCGCGCCTCCCAGGTGTACGCCCCCGGAGGGGTGCTCCAGCGCATGCTCCACGAGCGCAGCGGCGGGCGCTTGCAGCTCAAGATCATCTCCCGCATGTTCCCCTCCACCGACATCCTCCAGGCCGTGGCCCAGGGCAAGGCCGACCTGGGTGACGTTCCCATGCCCTGGCACTCGGGCACCTACCCGCTCTGGAACTGGGGCGAGATCCCGGGCATCGTCGCCGAGGACCCGGTGCAGGGCCTGGCCGAGGAGCTCGCGATCTACCAGGACCCCCGGGTGCGCAAGGTCTACGACGAGACCATGGGCAAGCTCAACCTCAAGTACTGGTTCGTCACCCAGTGGGACCCGGCCAACGGGGTGTGGGCCAAGAAGGACGTCAAGACCCTCGATGACCTCAAGGGCCTCAAGGTGCGGGCAGGGGGTTCCCTGCCCACCATCGGGCTCCGGGCCCTGGGCATGGGCCCCGTGACGATCTCGGGTTCCGAGCTCGCCCCCGCCATGATGGCCGGCACCATCGACGCCGTGCTCACGAGCCTGGGGTACGGGTACTCCATCGGGCTCGCCCAGGCGTCCAAGACGTTCACCCTCACCCCGCTGTCCCCCACCTGGACCGCCGTGACGGTGGTCAACAAGCGGAAGTTCGAGTCCCTCCCGGCGGACCTCCAGAAGATCCTGATGGACGTCGGGCGCGAGGTGGAGCAGATGGTGAGCCTGTCCACCACGGCGGAGTACATCCTGAGCGTGGACGCGGTGGAGCTGAGCGGCGTCAAGCGCGTGCAACTCTCCAAGGAGGACCAGGCACGGGCCCTTGAGCTCGCCAAGCCCGTCGAGGCGGAGTGGCTCAAGCAGACCGGCAAGGAGGGCACCGAGCTCCTCGCCGTGATTCGCGACGTGGTCGCCAAGTACCGCGCCTTCACGGGCAAGTGAGCCGCGCGGGCGGCGGGGGCGCGCCCCCCGCCGCCCCCCGCGGGGGAGCGTTGGGCATGGTCAGGCGCCTGGTTCGGTCCATGGACCTCGTCTCGGACGTGGTGGGCCACCTGATGGGCTGGGCGGTCTTCCTCCTCATGGCGCTGATCCTGGTGGAGGTCTTCACCCGGTACGTGCTGCCGACGGCGCCCATCGCGGTGGCGGACGAGATGGGGGGGTACGCCCTCGTCGCGGTCACCTTTCTGGGTCTCGGGTACACCTGGAAGGAACGGGGACACGTGCGGGTGGAGTTCCTGGTCACGGTTCTTCCTCCCAAGGTGCAGCGGGTCCTCCGGGTGGTCACCCTGGCCGTGGCCGCGGCCTTCGGCTTCGTGATGATCCAGGCGAGCTACGACCTCGTCTCCTTCACGATGCTCTTCGGAACCCGCAGCGGAAGCTGGCTCCGAGTGCCCATGCAGTGGCCCCAGCTCTCGCTGGTGCTCGGCTCCGGGCTCCTCACCCTCCAGCTCCTCGCGGAGCTCGTGAAGGCGCTCGCGGGTCCCGATTGGGAGAAGGAGGTCTGATGGGCCCCGAAGGACTCTTCGGCCTCGCCCTGGTGGCCGGGCTCCTCGTGCTCCTCCTCCTGGGGCTCGAGATCGCTTGGGCCGTGGGCGTCATCGCCGTAGTCGGGCTCGTGTGGTACGTGGGCCAACCCATCGACCAGCTTGCCTACACCGCCTTTGGCTCCCTCAACTCATTCACGTTGAGCGCCATGCCGCTCTTCATTCTCATGGGGGCCATCCTGGGCAACACCGGGGTGAACGAGCGCCTCTTCGCCGCCATCGACAAGTGGACCGGCGGGCTCCCGGGGGGACTCGCGTGCTCCATCATCGGGGGCAACGCGGTCTTCGGCGCCATGTGCGGCTCGACCATCGCGGCTACCGCCACATTCGGCAAGATCGCGTGGCCGGCCATGGAGGCCCGCGGCTACTCGCCCAAGCTCGGCCTGGGGGCCATCGCCTCGGGGACGATCCTGGCCCCGCTGATTCCCCCGAGCATCCTGCTCATCATCTTCGGCGCGTGGCAGGGGCTGTCCATCGTAGACCTGCTGGCCGCCGGCCTGATCCCCGGAGTCCTGCTCGCCGTCTTCTTCATCCTCACGATCATCGTGTGGGTCAAGATCAACCCCCGCCTCGCCCCCGCCCCGGTGCACCACACCTGGAAGGAGAAGTTTGGCGCGGTGCTCGAGGTCCTGCCCTTCGCAGGGCTCATCTTCGGGGTCCTCGGGGCCATCTTCGGGG
Organism: Thermodesulfobacteriota bacterium; assembly: GCA_040756475.1. Classification (NCBI taxonomy): domain Bacteria; kingdom Pseudomonadati; phylum Thermodesulfobacteriota; species Thermodesulfobacteriota bacterium. Next base: position 11,871 of record JBFLZB010000004.1, on the reverse strand, counting down.
GCTTCATGACCGCCACCGAGGCGGCGAGCCTCGGGGCGTTCCTGAGCATCGTCCTCACCCTGGGGTACCGGAAGCTGACCTGGCAGATCTTCAAGACGAGTCTCTACGACACGGTGAAGATCACGTCGTTTTCGCTCTTCATCATGGCCATGTCCTCGCTCATGTCCCACGTCTTCAACTCCGCCGGGGTGATCGCGCTGCTCAAGGACTTCGTGGTGGCCCTCCCCGTGGGACGCTACGGCATCCTGGCGCTCTTCTTCCTCATGTACCTCGTCATGGGGATGTTCTTCGACTCCTGGTCCATGCTCTTCCTCACCTTTCCCTTCGTGATGCCCATCATCGTCGCCCTCGGGTTCGACCCGATCTGGTGGGGCGTCGTGTACGTGATGGCCGGCGAGCAGAGCACCATCACGCCCCCCTTCGGCTTGAGCCTCTTCGTCCTGCGAAGCGTGGTGCCGCAACACAGCATGGGGACCATCGTGAAGGGTTCTTTGCCCTTCCTGATCCCGATCTACCTCAATATCGCGCTCCTGATGTTCTTTCCCCAGATCGCCCTCTGGCTGCCCAGTGTCTTGAAGTGAGCACGGGAGAGGGGCCCTGGCCTTCCTGCGCCCGGCGTCCGGCAAGGAGTCCACGACCATGAGCACGAGAACCGAGAACGCCTACTTCTCCCACGAGGGCCGCGCCCTGCTGCGCAGCCGGGTGTTCGAGCTCCTGGGCCGCACCGGCGTGCGCCTGGACCACCCCCTCGTCCTCGAACGCCTCGCCGGGGCGGGCGCCGACGTGGACCGGGAGTCGGGCCGCGTCCGGTTCCCGGAAGCCTTCCTCGAGAGGGCCCTGGAGCGGGCGCCCCGCAGCGTCACTCTGGCGGGCGCCGAGCCGGCCCGGGACCGAACGGTTCCCTGCCCGGACGGGGCCTTCCTCGTGCGCTCCAACACGGGCGCCCCCTTCTACCTCGATCCCGACTCCGGGGAGCGCCGCAACGTCACCCCCGACGACCTGGCCCTGTGGGCCCGGCTCGCCGACTCCCTCGACGGGGTGGACTTCTGCCCGTTCCCCTCCCCGAGCGGGGTGCCGGTCCAGACGGCGGACGTCCACGGGCTGCGGTGCATGCTGCGCAACACCCGCAAGCACGTGTGGGTGCAGCCTTACAGCGGGGAGAGCGTCGTGCACCTGCTGCGCCTGGCGGCGGCCGCCTGCGGGGGCGAGCGCGCCCTGCGGGAGCGCCCCCGCATCAGCATGATCACCTGCTCGCTCACCCCGCTGGACTTCAAGCGCATGGACCTGGAGATCATCGTCCAGGCGAGCGCCGCGGGGGTGCCGCTCCACGCGTGCAGCCTGCCCAGCGCGGGCACCACGGCTCCCATCACCATCCCGGGCACGATCCTCCTGGCCGCGGCCGAGATCGTGGTCATGGCGGCCGTGGCCCAGACCCTCCAGCCGGGCGCGCCCGTGATCGCCACGCCCTTGATCTTCTTCGGAGACATGGCCACGGGCTCGAGCGTCCAGTCGAGCGTCGAGGCGGTGCAGGGCAAAGCCGCCGCGGTGGCGTTCCTCAAGGCCGCCTTCGGCCTGCCGACCCACACCTACGGGTTCGGCTCGGACGGCCCCGTGCCCGGGGACCAGTCCGTTCTGGAAAGTACCCTCCTGGCCGGGGCGGTGGCCGCGGCGGGCGCCGACATCCTCGGAGGCGCCGGCCAGCTCGAGGTCGCCACCACCGTAAGCCCCGTGCAGCTCGTCCTCGACGAAGAGATCGCCCAGTGGCTGCGCCGCTTCCGCCAGGAGCTCGCCGTGGACGACGAGACGCTGGGCTGGGCGGACCTCCTGGCCACGGAGCCCGGCGCGGAGTTCCTGCGGCGCAAGCACACCCTGCGCCACTGCCGCGAAGCCTACCGGCCGCGCCTGCTCACTCGGGACGGCCTGGCGGCTTGGGAGGCCAAGGGCCGCAGCGACCTCGCCGCGCGGGCCCTGGAACGGATGCGCGCGCTCACGGCGCAGGAGCGGCCGCCGGTTGCACCGCCCGAGGTCTGCGCCGAGCTCGACGCCCTGGTGGCGGCGGCGGACCGGGAACTGACGGCGTAGGAACCGGACCGAAACGCCACCGGAGAGCGAAAGCGCCCATGGACGACACCCGAATTTCCGTCGCATTCACCTTGAACGGCAGGTCCGTTCGGGCCGAGGTGGAGCCCCACCGCTCGCTCCTGTGGCTCCTGCGGGAGCACTTCGACCTCACCGGCGCCAAGGAGGGGTGCGGGGTCGGGGAGTGCGGGGCATGCACCGTGCTCGTCGACGGCCGGGCCGTGAACGCGTGTCTCGTGCTGGCCGGGAAGGCCGAGGGGCGAGACGTGGTCACGGTGGAGGGGCTGGGGGGGGCCGAGGCGCTCCACCCCCTCCAGGAGAAGTTCGTCGATAAGGGTGCCGTGCAGTGCGGCTTTTGCACGCCGGGCATGCTGCTCTCGGCCAAGGCGCTCCTGGACCGCAACCCCCGGCCCACCCGGGAGGAGATCCGGGTCGCCCTCTCGGGAAACCTCTGCCGGTGCACGGGCTACAACCAGATCGTGGACGCGGTGCACGCCGCGGCCCGAATCGGCGGTGGGGGGGAGGCCCCCCGATGACCGGCTTTCGCTACCTGCGGCCGGCCAGCCTCGGGCAGGCGCTGGCCGCCCTCCAGCGCGAGGGCGAAGGGGGGCGCCCCGTGGCCGGGGGCACGGATCTCCTGGTGGCGGTGCGCCACGGGAAGGCCGCGCCCCGGGCGGTCGTGGACGTCACCCGGGTGCCCGAGCTCCGGGAGGTCCGGGAGGAAGAGGACGGCACGCTGCTCCTGGGCGCCGCGATCACCCACGCCGAGGCCGCCGAGAGCCCCCTGGTGCGGCGGCTGGCGCCGGTGCTGGCCCAGGCCTGCGCGGCGGTGGGATCGGTGCAGGTCCGCAACCTCGGCACCGTAGGGGGCAACGCCGTCAACGCCTCCGTGGCCGCCGACACCCTGCCCGCCCTGGCGGTGCTTCGCGCCCGCTTCCAGGTGGCGGGCCCCGGGGGCGAGCGGCGCGTGCCCCTGGAGGACTTCTTCCGGGGCCCCGGGGCGACGTGCCTCGCGTCCGGCGAGCTCCTGACGGCCATCCGCATCCCCCTGGAGCCCCCCCACGGAGCGGCCTTCCTCAAGGTGGGGCGGCGGCGCGCCGCGGCCATCAGCCGCCTCTCGGTGGCGGCCATGGCCAACCCCGAGACCGGGCTCGCCCGGGTCGCCCTGGGGGCGGTCTTCCCGCGGCCCCAGCGGCTGACCGGCGCCGAGGAGGTGCTCCACCGGGGGTTCTCCGAGCCTTTCCTGGAGGAGGCCGGGCGCGCGGCGGAAGCGGCCGTGCGGGGGGTCTCGGGGGGGCGCCCCTCCATGGCCTACAAGCTGCCCGTGGCGCGCCGCTGCGTTACCCGGGCCCTGCGCCAGGCCCTGGAGGCCTTTGCCGCGGGACGCGGGGAGGTGCCGGCATGAGCGCCCGCGCCATCGGCTCCCGGCGGCCCCGCCGGGACGCCCTGGAGAAGGTCCTGGGGACGCTTCGCTTCACCGCCGACCTCAAGGTGGGAGGGGTGCTGCACCTGGCGGTGGTGCGCTCCACCGAGGCCCACGCCCGGGTGGCCGAGGTGCGCGCCGCGCCGGCGCTGGCGGTCCCAGGAGTTGTGCGGGTCTTTACCGCCGCCGACGTGCCCGGGGAGAACCGCTACGGCATCATCCGCCTCACCGCGGACCAGCCCCTCCTCACCGACCGGGTGCGGTTCGTCGGGGACGCCGTGGCCCTGGTGGCGGCGCAGACGCCGGAGGCGGCGGCCCTGGGGGCGAGCCGGGTCTCGGTCGTCTACGACCCCCTGCCGGTGCTCCGGGACCCGATTGCCGCCCTGGCCGCCGACGCGGCTCCCATCCATGAGAAGGGGAACCTCTGCTTCGAGCAGCGTGTGGAGCGGGGCGACGTGGAGACGGCCTTTTCCCGCGCGGCGGTGGTGGTGGAGCGCACCTACCGCACCACCTGGGTCGAGCACGCCTATCTGGAGCCCGAGGCGGCGGTGGCCTGGATGGAGGAGGGCGTCCTCACGGTGACCTGCTCCACCCAGAACCCCCACTACGACCGGGACGACCTGTGCCGGCTGCTGGGGCTCTCGGCAGAGCGCGTCCGGGTGGTTCAGGCCCCCACCGGCGGCGGCTTCGGGGGCAAGCTCGACCTCTCGGCCCAGCTCTACGTGGCGCTGGCTACCTGGCACACGGGCCGGCCCTCGCGCCTGGTGTACTCCCGGGAGGAGTCCTTCCTGGCGTCGGGCAAGCGCCACCCCTTCGCCATGCGCTACCGCAGCGCCGCCGACGCCCAGGGGAACCTCCTGGCCGTGGAGGCCGACCTCCTGGCCGACACCGGCGCCTACGCCTCCTACGCGCTGGCGGTGGCCATGCGGGCCGCCGTGCACGCCGCCGGACCCTACCGGGTACCCCACGCCCGCATCCGCTCCCGCGCCGTATACACCAACCACCCCTTCTCCGGGGCCATGCGCGGCTTCGGCACCCCCCAGGCCGCGTTCGGCCACGAGAGCCAGATGGACCTGCTGGCCGAGGCCCTGGGGATGGACCCGGTCTCCCTGCGCCTTCGCAACGCCCTGCGGCCCGGCGACGCTACGGTTACCGGGCAGGTGCTCACGCACAGCGTGGGGATCGTCCCCTGCCTGGAGAAGATCGACGCGGTGCGCGACCGCTGGAGCCGCGCCTGCCGGAGCGACCGGGACTTCCTCCGGGGCATCGGCGTGGGGGCCATGTTCTACGGCATCGGCAACACGGGCGTCTCCAACCCCTCCACGGCCCAGGTGGAGCTCGGCTCCGACGGGCGGTTCACCCTCTTCACCGGCGCGGCCGACATCGGCCAGGGCTCGGACCAGGTGCTCCTGGCGATCTGCGCCGAGGCCCTGGGGGAAGATCCCGACCGCGTGCGCCTGGTGCGGGGCGACACCGGCCGCACCACCAACGCGGGGGCCACCTCCGCCAGCCGCCAGACCTACATCTCGGGAGGCGCGGTCCTCGAGGCCGCCGGCCGCCTGCGAGACAGGCTCCTGGCCCGGGCCGGGGAGCTCCTGGGAGTGCCCGGCGCGCAGCTCGAGCTGGCGGACGGGCGGGTGCGCAGCCGCTCCCAGCCGACATGGGAGATGGAGCTCCCGAAGCTTGCCCAGGCCTTCGCCGCCGCCGGGGAAGCCCCGAGGGAGGCCGGGAGCTTCGACCCCGACACCTCGGCCCTGGACCACCGCACGGGGCAGGGCCGCCCCTACGGCACCTACGCGTTTGCTGCCCAGGTGGCCCGGGTCGCGGTGGACCGCGCCACCGCCCAGGTGCGGGTGGAGCGCCTGGCGGCGGCCCACGACGTGGGCCGGGCCCTCTACCCCCCCGGAGTGCTCGGCCAGATCACGGGAGGAGTGGCCATGGGCCTGGGCGCAGCACTCATGGAGGAGTTTCGCCCGGGCCAGGACCGAAACCTCGACACCTACCTCGTCCCCACGGCGCTGGACGTGCCGCGACTCACCCCCATGTTCGTGGAGTGCCGCGAGCCCACGGGCCCCTACGGCGCCAAGGGGGTCGGGGAACCCGCCCTCATCCCCACGGCCCCGGCGGTGGTCAACGCCGTGAGCCGGGCCTGCGGGAAGAGGATCTGCGACCTGCCGGCCAGCCTCGAGCGGGTGCTCGAGGCGTTGGACGGACAGGGGAATCCGGAGGAGTGAGATGTCTCTGACGAAAATTTTGAACGTGGGGCTCGTGGTCTCGGGGGACGTGGGCGCGCCGCTCCTCGACGCCGACACCCTGCTCCTGGAGGGCGGCAGGATCGCCGCGGTGGGCCGGGAAGCCGACGTGGCGGCCTCGGCGGCGGACCGGGTGATCGACGCCCGGGGCTGCGCCGTGACGCCCGGCCTCATCGACTCCCACGTCCACCCGGTGCTGGGCGACTACACCCCCCGGCAGCACCAGGTGGGGTTTCTGGAGAGCGAGGTCCACGGGGGGGTGACCACGGCGATCAGCGCGGGAGAGGTGCACCTGCCCGGCCGCCCCAAGGACCCGGCCGGGGTCAAGGCCCTGGCCATCCTCGCCGCCCGGTCCTTCGCGGCCTTCCGGCCCGGGGGGATGAAGGTCGTGGGGGGGGCCGTGATCCTCGAGCCCGGCTTGACCGAGGCAGACTTCGCCGAGATGGCCCGGGCCGGGGTGCGCACCGTGGGGGAAATCGGCCTGGGCGCCATCAAGACTCCCGAGGAAGCCCGCCCCATGGTGGCGTGGGCGAAGGCCCAGGGCATGACGGTGCTCATGCACATGGGGGGCACCTCCATCCCGGGTTCCTCCACGGTGACGGCCCAGGAGGTCCTGGCCGCGGGCGCCGACGTGGCGTGCCACACCAACGGGGGCCCCACGGCGGTAAGCCCCGGCGAGATCGCGACCATCGTGAGGGACGGCCGGGTCTACGTGGAGATCGTCCACTGCGGCAATCCCCGGATGGCCGTCCACGCGGCCCGCGAGGCGGTGGACGCGGGCGCCCTGGAGCGGGTCGTCCTGGGCAACGACGCGCCCTCGGGCACCGGCGTCATCCCCCTGGGGGTCCAGCGGGTGATCGCCCACCTGGCGAGCCTCGCGGACGTGGACCCGGCCGTGGCCATCGCCTGGGCCACGGGCAACACCGCCCGCTGCCACAAGCTCCCCCAGGGCCGCATCGCCGTGGGCGCCCCGGCAGACCTCGTCTTCTGCGACGCCCCCATGGGCTCGGTGGGGGACGACCTCCTGTCCGCCTACCGGGCCGGCGACACCCCCGGGGTGAGCATCGTGCTGGTGGACGGGGAGATCGTGGTCAAGAAGAGCCGCAACACCCCCCCGGCCAAGCGAGACGCAGCGGTGACGAAGGGGTGAAAGGTGAAGGGTGAAACGTGAAGGGTGACCGATCGGTCGGATCCGACGGATCGGTCCGATCGGTCCGATGCCCCAACGGACCACGGACCACTGACCACGGACAACGGACCCCCCATGAAGATTCTCCCTGACCGCTGCACCGCCTGCGGCAAGTGCGTCGCCAACTGCCCCCTGGAGTGCGTGGCCCTGGTGGACCGGGTGGCGGTGATCTCGCCGGAGTGCGTGGACTGCCGGGTGTGCCTGCGGGTGTGCCCCGAGGGGGCGGTGGCCGAAGAGCTCCCCGCCGACGACCCGCGCATCACCTGCGGGTCCTGCCCGGTGGCGTGCCGGGTCCCCGAGGGGGGCACGGGGGCGTGCCAGCGCTACGCCAACCGGGGAGGCACCCTGGTGCGCAACGCGCCCCTTCGCACCTTCGAGGACGTGCGCCAGGTCGTGGGGCCCGACTGGGAGCCCGCCGTGCGCGAGCCCCTGGTAACGGGAATCGGCGCCGGCACCACCTACCCCGACTGCCGGCCCGCCCCCGTGATCGTCCGGGGAGTGAGCCAGGGGGTCGACGTGGTGACGGTGGTCACCGAGACCCCGCTCTCCTACAGCAGCGTCAAGGTGAAGATCGACACCGACGCCAACCTGGGGCAGGAGGGGGCCGCCGTGCTCGCCGGGGGCGAGAAGATCGGCCACGTCACCACCGAGGAGTACGGCTCGAAGATCCTCTCCCTGGGGGGCGCCAACACCCTCACGGGGCCCCACGGCTTCCGGGCCGCCCGGGTCATGACCGCGCTCGCCAACCGGGAGCGGGTGAAGCTCCGGGTGGAGGGGGGCAGCCGCCTGGAGGTCCAGGCCGGGCATGCCCCGGTGGTGGACGGCAAGCCCATCGGGGTGATGCGGGTGGGGTGCGGAAGCGCCACCCTGGGGCTCTTCGCGCCGCTCCTCCTCGAGGCGGCGGACGAGGTGGTGGTGCTCGACAGCCACCTGACCGGGCTGCTCACGGAGCACGCGGCGGGCCGGTACCTGGGCGCGACCCCGTCCGGCGTGCGGCTGCGCTTTCGCAAGAGCACCCCCGGCCGGTACTTCGGGGACCACGGCAGCGGCTGGGGCGGCACGTCCATCCAGGACCCCCGGGAGGTCTTCGCCCCGGACGGTCTCGAGAACGTGCGGCCGGGCTCCCGCATCCTCGTCACCGAGACCACCGGCCAGTCGTCTGCGTACTTCCGGGTGGGAGCGGGCGGCGCCCTCCACCCCGAGGAGCCGACAGAGGGCGTTCGCCGCGCGGTCGGGGCCATCTCCGAGACCTGCCAGGAGAGCCGGGTCTCGGTGCTCTACTGCGGAGGCACCGGAGGGAGCGCCCGGGCGGGGGTGACCCGGCACCCGATCCGCCTCACCCGGGCGGTGCACGCCCGCAAGGCCCGCCTCACCGTGGGGGGGGCGCCCGCGTTCCTCCTGCCCGGCGGGGGGATCAACTTCATGGTGGACGTGGAGCGGGTGCTCCGGGGGGCGTTTTCCTGGGTGCCCACCCCCGCCCTGGTGATCCCGGTGGAGTACACCATGCGCTGGGAGGACTACGAGGCCATGGGAGGCCACCTGGAGGCCGCAAGACCCCTGGAGGAGGCCCTTGCCCGCCGCCGCCCCTGAGCCGCGTGCCCAGGGCGCCCCGGACCCCCGGCTGGAGCCCCTGGGCGGGGGGCGGCTCCGGGTGGAGTGGGGCCCGGTGAGCCTGGTGCTCGCCGCCCGCCGGCCCGGGGGGCTGCCGCCCGGGGGTCTGGAGGCGGCCGGGGCCCGGGCCCTCGAGGTCCTGGAGGAGCTCTCGGCCCACCGCCGGCTCCTGGCCGTGGACCTGCGGCGCATCCGCAACCCCGGCGCCCTGCCCCCGGCAACCCGGGCCCTGGTGGAGGCTCCCCGGCCCTTCGCCGAGGAAGCGGTCACCCCCCTCATCGCCGTCGCCGGGGTCGTGGCCGACGCCGTCGCCGACTGCCTGGCCGAGCAGGGGGCCACCTGGGTGGCGGTGAGCAACGGCGGGGACGTGGCCCTGCGGTTGGCCTCCGGCGAGTCGGCCTCGGTGGGGCTGGTACCCCGGGTGGACGCGCCGGCCCCCCTGGCACGGGTCCTGGTGACCGCCGGGGACGGGATCGGAGGCGTCGCCACCAGCGGCTTCGGGGGCCGGAGCTTCACCCTGGGGATCGCCGACGCCGCCACCGTCTTCGCCGGCCGGGCGGGCCTCGCCGACGCCGCCGCGACGCTCGCGGCCAACGCGGTCTGCGTGGACTCCCCCGCCGTGGAGCGGGTGCCCGCCGAGACCCTCGACCCGGAGACCGACCTCCCCGGCCGGCTCGTCACCCGGCGGGTGGGCCCCCTCTCCGAGAGGGAGGTCGAGACCGCCCTGGACCGGGGCGCCGCCTGGGTCCGAGCCCGGGTGGACGAGGGCCTGATCCGCGGCGCGGTCCTGTCCCTGCGCGGCCGCTGGCGCTTTGTCGGCTGGCCCGGGGAAGGGGGCCTGGCCATGTCGGACGGGAAATGTTGACGGGATCACGGGATGGAACAGAGCAATCACCGGAAGGAGGAGAGACCGTGCAGATCCGCAAGCTCGTGACCATCGTGGAGGAGACCCGCGCCGAGGCGGGACGGGCCGTGACCCCGCCGACGCGCCGGGCGGCGGCCCTGGCCGTCATCACCAACCCCTTCGCGGGCCGCTACGCCGAGGACCTGGGGGAGCTCGTCCAGGCGGGGGAGGAGCTCGGCTCGCTCCTGGGGAAGCGGGCGGTCGAGGCCCTGGGCATCCGCCCCGACCAGGCCGAGAGCTACGGCAAGGGAGCCATCGTGGGCGCCGCAGGGGAGCTCGAGCACGCGGCCGCCATCCTCCACCCCAAGCTCGGCGCTCCCTTCCGGGAGGCCGTTGGGGGAGGCAAGGCCATCATCCCCTCCTCGAAGAAGATGGGGGTGCCGGGCACCGAGCTCGACGTGCCCGTCCACTACAAGCACGCCGCCTTCGTGCGCACCCACTTCGACGCCATGCCGGTGCGGGTGCAGGACGCCCCCCGGGACGACGAGATCGTGGTGGCCCTGGTCGTCACCGACTCCGGCCGCCCCCTGCCCCGCGTCGGCGGGCTCACCGTCGCAGAAGCGAAGAAGGAGGACGGTTTAAGATAAGCGGGTTGTGGGTTGCACGTTGGAGGCTGCACGTTGTGGATTGCGCGTTGCACGTTGGGGGGAGCGTTTGTGGGGCGCGGCACATCCGCATAATGGCCCGGCGCGACAGCAGTAGAAGCAACAGAAGTCACATGAAAATGCACAGTCGTATCTAGCGAGCGGCATAAAATAACAACAAGCAACGCGCAACAAACAACGCGCAAAACAGGAGACAAAATGGCCCTCCTACCTGAAGTAAAGAAGCACTACGGCAAGCTCCCGCTCCTGATTGGGGGAGAGTGGGTGGAATCCCGCTCCACCGTGGTCCAGGAGACGACCAATCCAGCCACGGGCGAGGTGATCGCCCAGTTCCCCGAGGCCACCAAGGACGAGGCCCGGGCCGCGGTGGAGGCCGCCCACCGCGCGTTCCTTTCGTGGAAGGACGTGTGCCTGCGCGACCGGGCCAAGCTCCTCTTCGACCTGCGCGGACGGCTCGACGAGAAGGAGGAGGAGCTTTCCCGCATCCTCACCCAGGACCACGGCCGCACCATCGACGAGAGCCGGGGCTCGGTGCGCCGGGTGATCGAGAACGTGGAGTCCGCGTGCTCGGCCGCCTACGGGCTCGTCAAGGAAAACGAACACCTCGACCAGCTCGCCACGGGCATCGACCAGTGGCTCACCTGGGAGCCCCTGGGCGCCTTCCTCATCGTCACCCCGGGCAACATCCCCATGCACGCCTGGTCCTCCTTCGTGCCCTACGCGCTGGCCGCGGGGTGCACGGTGGTGGTGAGCCCGAGCCGCCAGGACCCGGTGGCCGCCGACGCCATCACCCGGGTGGCCGCCGAGATCTTCCCCAAGGGGGTCATCAACCTCATCCACGGCGGGCGCCACATCAACGCGGAGATCCTGCGCCAGCCCGAGATCCAGGGGGTTGGGTTCATCGGCTCGACCTCCGCCGGGTGGGATCTGCACCGCCAGTGCGGCGAGCTCGGCAAGCCCTCGTCGCTCAACGGAAACGGCAAGAACAACGTGGTCATCATGCCCGACGCGGACCTCAACCAGGCCGCCGTCTGGCTCCTGCGCTCCTGCTACGGGATGAACGGCCAGCGGTGCCTGGGCTCGGACAACGTCATCGTGGTGGGCGACCGCCACGACGAGCTCAAGGAGAAGTTCGTGGCCGCGGCCAAGACCATGAAGCTCGGGTACGGCCTGGACGAGTCGGTGGGCCAGGGGCCCATGTGCACCCCGGCGGGGCGAGACAAGGTGCTCGACTGGATCGAGCGGGCCCTGGGCGAAGGGGCGAAGATGGTGCTCGACGGCCGCGGCGCCAAGGTGGAGGGCTATCCCGGGGGCTACTGGCTCGCCCCCACCATCCTGGAGAACGGCCGCCCCGACATGCCGACCTCGGTGGAGGAAGCCTTCGGGCCCGTGGCGGTCCTCATGCGGGCCCAGAGCCTCGACGAGGCCCTGGGCTGGATCAACGGCACCGAGTACGGCCACTCGGCCTGCATCTTCACCGAGAGCGGGAAGACCGCCCGCAAGTTCACCCGGGAGGCCCAGGTGGGCAACATCGGGATCAACGTGGCGGTGCCCCAGCCCTACGCGTTCTTCCCCCTGGGGTCGAAGAAGACCTCCTTCCTCGGCAGCGCCAAGAGCCGCATGGCCTCCATGCGCCTGTTCCTCGACGAAAAGACCGTGACCGCCCGCTGGGTGTAACCCTACGGGCGCCGTCTGACGCCCCCCGGGCTCACCCGTCCCGCACGCGGCGGTCGACGACGAAGGCGGTGAGGGTCCCATCGAGGACCCTCACCGCCGGGGGACGAGCCGACCAGCCCCCGGCGGCCCTG
>JBFLZB010000003.1 GCA_040756475.1 Thermodesulfobacteriota bacterium | reverse complement strand
AGCGGTTGCCCACTAGATAGCCCGGTCGGCTCTAGCGAGCCGATGACACGCCCCCCTTGCAGCAAGCACTATGCCATACGACCGCGTACCAGCTGAGTTTTATGCGCGATCGCCCTGGCGTGTCGGCGTGTCGGCGTTGACACCGGCCGCCGCCCCGTGGTACGAAGCACGAGCGGAGGATGGGACTCGATGGAACACCCTTGCCGGTTTCACGGGGCGACTCGATCTGCTCGAGCTACGGGCGCGGCAGCCGCGGCTGCCGCTCTGCGGGTTCGTGCCGCTCGTCGCCTCGCGGGAGGGAGATAAAGACAGTCCCCCGACCGGACGAACATAGAGGCCATGGGCGAGCAGCCCATGGCCTTTCGCTGTTTCTGGACTTGGACGAAACTCTGCCGCTGCGACGCGGCGGTCGGCTCTCGGGAGAAACGACATGCGCAACAACATCGTGCACATCGGTGCGGGCGAGCTCACCTACGAGATCCGGGCGATCGTGGAGATCGCCGAGAAGCTCCAGCGCCTCGGGGTCTCGGTGAACATGGAGAACATCGGGGATCCCGTTACCAAGGGAGAGCAGATTCCGCTCTGGATGAAGGAGATCGTGGCGGACCTCGCCATGCAGGATTGCTCTTACGCCTACTGCCCCACCAAGGGGCTCTTGGAGACGCGGCGCTTTCTCGCGAACCGCACCAACGCCCGGGGCGGCATCCAGATCACGGCCGACGACATCATCTTCTTCAACGGGCTCGGGGACGCCATCCAGAAGGTGTACGGGCTGCTGCGGCACGAGGCGAGGGTCATCGGTCCCTCGCCCACCTACTCCACCCACTCCTCCGGCGAAGCCGCCCACGCGGGACAGCCCCCGGTGTCGTACCTGCTGGATCCGGACAATCACTGGTACCCCGATCTCGACGACCTGCGTCTCTCCATCCGGTACAACCCGTCGATTTCGGGGCTCCTGATCATCAACCCCGACAACCCCACGGGCGCGGTGTATCCGGAGGGGATCCTGCGGGAGATGATCGCCCTGGCCCGGGAGTACGACCTCTTCGTGATCTGCGACGAGATCTACAACAACATCGTGTACAACGGGCAGAAGACCCGGCCGATCTCGGACCTCATCGGCGATGTGCCCGCCATCGCGATGAAGGGAATCAGCAAGGAACTTCCCTGGCCGGGAGCGCGGTGCGGCTGGATCGAGGTCTACAATGCAGACCGGGACCCCGTCTTCCGCCGCTACGTGCAGAGCATCGTGGACTCGAAGATGGTGGAGGTGTGCTCCACGACCCTTCCCCAGAAGGCTATTCCTCCCATCCTGAGCCACCCCGCCTACCCTTCCTATCTGGAAGAGCGCAAGCGGCGCTACGAGGAGTACTCCAACCTCGCCTACGAGATCCTGCGGGAGGTGCCGGGGCTCAAGGTCAACCGGACCAACGGCGCCTTCTACATGGCGGTGACGTTCGAAGGAGGGGTGCTGACGGAGCACCAGACCCTCCCCGTGGCCAATCCGGAGGTCCGGGCTCTGGTGGAGAAGCTGGTGGCGCCCCCGGGCACGCCCCTCGACAAGCGCTTCGTCTACTACCTGCTCGCCTCCGCGGGCATCTGCGTGGTCCCCCTGTCGTCCTTCTGCACCCAGGAACTCGGGTTTCGCATCACCCTGCTCGAGCCCGACCGGGAGGTCTTCACCCGCGTCTTCCGCAACCTGGCGGCCAAGATCTCCGAGTACCTGGGGTCCGCCGGGGCGCGGGTCCGGGCGGTAGGGTAGCAGGGGCGCCTCGGCCGAGGTACTGGCCGACTGGGACTCGAAGGGACCGCCCTACGGGGAGCGCTGCGAGCGGCTCCCCGGTGCCGGGCCTCTTTGCCCTTTGCCCCTCAGGCCTCAAAGAGAAAGGCCCCCCGGACGCATCCGGGGGGCCTTTCAAGAATGGCGGGAGCGACGAGACTCGAACTCGCGACCTCCGACGTGACAGGCCGGCGTTCTAACCGACTGAACTACGCCCCCGCAAAGGGCTTCTCGCTTTCTTGGTAGGCGGAACAGGGCTCGAACCTGCGACCTCCGGCTTGTAAGGCCGGCGCTCTTCCAGCTGAGCTATCCGCCCAAAGTGGGCTGGGGCCTAGACCCTGTCCTTGAGGCCTTTGCCCGCCTTGAACTTCGGCGCCTTGCTGGCGGCGATCTTGATCTCTTTGCCCGTCTGGGGATTGCGTCCCTTGCGGGCCTTGCGCTCCGTGACGCTGAAAGTCCCGAACCCCACGAGGGTCACCTTGTCGCCCTTCTTCAGGGCGTCGGAAACGGCGTCGGTGAAGGCTCCCAGGAACCGCTTGGCGGCAGCCTTGGAGGTGTTGGCCCGGGCCGCCATGACCTCGATGAGTTCCGCCTTTGTCACGGTATCCCTCCTTGAATCGGGTCGCAGAGTGAGGCCGTCTTATAGCAACCGGGCCCGAAGGCTGTCAAGGCTCTTTTCTACTGGATTTGCGACGCGTCGGCCCCGTGGGGGGTAGGCGCCGGAGCAGCCGGCAGGATCCCCAGGATCTCCTCGACGGTCCGGGATGCCCGGGGGCCTCCCGAGAGAATCTCCTGAGGATCTTCGGTCTCCAGGGCGGCCCCCACCACCTGGTCCATGTGTTCGACGTAGACGATCCGAATCTCCTTGGAGATGGAGCGGGGAAGATCCAGGTCGGGCACGTCCTTCTCGTTGTCCTTGGGGAGGATGACCGTGCCGATGTGCCCCCGATGGGCGGCTAGGAGCTTCTCCTTGAGGCCGCCGATGGCGAGCACCTTGCCCCGTAGCGTCACCTCGCCGGTCATGGCCACGTCCTTGCGCACCGGAATCCCGGTGAGGGCCGAGGTGAGGCACGTGGCCATGGTGATGCCGGCGGAGGGGCCGTCCTTGGGGATGGCGCCTTCGGGCACGTGGATGTGGATGTCGATCTTCTGGTAGAAGTCGCGTTCCAGTCCCAGGCGGTGGGCGCGGCTACGCACGTAGGAGACGGCGGCTCGGGCGGACTCCATCATCACGTCGCCCAGTTTGCCCGTGATGGTAAGGTTTCCCTTGCCCGGAAGGAGCACGACCTCGATGCCGAGGAGCTCGCCTCCGACCTCCGTCCAGGCCAGACCGGTCGCGTATCCGACCTCGCTCTTCTCTTCCTTGATGCCGTATTTGTACTTCGGGGCCTTGAGATGTTTGTGCACGACCGACGGCGTGACCCGGAAGGGGCCCACGTCCTGCCCCTCCGCCGCGACCACGGCCTTGGCCACCTTGCGGCAGATGCTGGCGATCATCCGCTCGAGATTTCGGACTCCGGCCTCCCGGGTGTAGCGATGGATCACCTCCAGCAGGGCCGCGTCGGTGAAGCGCACGTCGGCCCCTTCGAGGCCGTTGGCCTTGAGCTCCTTCTTCACCAGGTGCTCTTTGGCGATGGCGAGCTTCTCGATCTCGGTGTAGCCCGCGATCTGGATGACCTCCATCCGGTCGCGAAGCGGCGGCGGGATGTTGGGGAGGTAGTTGGCGGTGGTGATGAAGAGCACCCGGCTCAGGTCGTAGTCCAGGTCGAGGTAGTGATCGTTGAACGTGTCGTTTTGCTCGGGGTCGAGCACTTCCAGGAGGGCCGAGGAGGGATCGCCCCGGAAGTCCATGCTCATCTTGTCCACCTCGTCCAGGAGAAAGACGGGGTTGGAGCTCTTGGCCTTCTTCAGGCTCTGGAGGATCTTTCCGGGCATGGAGCCGATATAGGTGCGCCGGTGCCCACGGATCTGTGCCTCGTCGCGCACGCCCCCGAGGCTGAGGCGCACGAAGTTCCTGCCGATGGCCCGGGCCACGGAGCGGGCGAGGCTCGTCTTTCCCACGCCCGGGGGGCCCACGAAGCACAGGATCGGGGCCTTGGTGGTGCCCACGAGCTTCAGGACGGCCAGGTACTCGAGGATGCGCTCCTTGACCTCCTTGAGCCCGCAGTGGTCCTCGTCGAGGATGCGATGGGCCTCCGGAATCTGGACCTTGTCCTCGGTGACCTCGTTCCACGGAAGATCCAGGATCCAGTCGACGTAGTTGCGCACCACGGTGGCTTCGGCCGACATGGGCGACATCATCTTGAGCTTTTGCAGCTCCTTGCGGGCCTTCTCCTTGACGTCGTCTGGCATGTCCTTTTCTTGGACCCGCTTGGCCAGCTCCCGGATCTCGTTCTGTGTGTCTTCCCCCTCCCCGAGCTCCTTCTGGATCGCCTTCATCTGTTCGTTTAGGTAGTACTCCTTCTGGGTTTTCTCCATCTGCTTCTTGACCCGGCGCTTGATCTTCTGCTCGATCTCCAGAACCTCGATCTCTCCCTTGATGAGCTCGAGCAGTTTTTCCAGGCGACCGACCGGGTCTTGCATTTCCAGGAGCTCCTGCTTTACCCCGGTCTTGATGGAGAGGTGCGACGCGATGGTATCCGCGAGGCGGCCAGGCTCCTCGATGGACTGGGCGGAGCTCACGAGCTCGGAGGGGAGCTTGCGGTTGAGCTTGACGTACTCGGCGAAGGTGTCCACCACGGTGCGCATGAGGGCGTGGCACTCGGCGCTTCCTACGGGGGCCTCGGGAATCTCCTCGGCCTGCACCAGGAAGTACCGCTCCGTGCCCAGGTAGCTCTTGAGCCGGGCGCGGCCGCGCCCCTCCACCAGGACCTTCACCGTGCCGTCGGGGAGCTTGAGGAGTTGGATGATCGCCCCGACGGTGCCGACCGTGTGGATGTCGTTGACCCCGGGCTCGTTGACCCGCGCCTCCTTCTGGGAGGCGAGCAGGATCTCCCGGTCTGCCGCCATGGCCTCTTCGAGGGCGGCAATGGACTTGTCGCGCCCCACGAACAGGGGAATGACCATGTGGGGGAAGACGACGACGTCGCGTAGCGGAATGAGGGGCAGGACCCGGTCGGGACCGCTCTTTCGGATGGTCATGGGGGTATTTCTCCGGCCTCAGCCGGTGCCGACGCGCCCGGTATCCTGGCCGCTGTAGAGAATGATGGGGGACTCCCCGGTGTTGATGACGTCCTCGTTGACGATCACCTCCTCCACGTTCTTCTGGGAGGGGATGTCGTACATGAGGTCGAGCATCACGGACTCGAGGATGGCCCGCAGGCCCCGAGCGCCGGTGTTGCGGCGCGAGGCCTCCCGGGCGACCGCCTTGAGGGAGCCGTCCGTGAAGGAGAGGGTGACGCCTTCCATGTCGAATAGTTTGCGGTACTGCTTCACGAGGGCGTTCTTGGGCTCCTTGAGGATGCGCACCAAGGCCGCCTCGTCCAGTTCCTCCAGGGCAGCGTGAATGGGCAGGCGCCCCACGAACTCGGGAATCATGCCGAAGCGGATCAGGTCCTGGGGCTGGGCCTGGGAGAGCACGCCCTCTTCGCGCTTCTGCCTGCGGCTCTTCACGTCTGCCCCAAAGCCGATGCTCTTGGATCCCAGGCGCTGCTCCACGATGTCTTCGAGGCCCACGAAGGCTCCGCCGCAGACGAACAGGATGTTGCGCGTGTCGACCTTGATGTAGTCCTGCTGGGGGTGCTTGCGCCCTCCCTTGGGGGGCACGCTGGCCACGGTGCCTTCCAGGATCTTCAGCAGTGCCTGCTGTACCCCTTCGCCGCTCACGTCCCGGGTGATGCTGGGGCCCTCGGTCTTCTTGGCGATCTTGTCGATCTCGTCGATGTAGACGATGCCCTTCTGGGCCTTTTCCACGTCGTAATCGGCGTTCTGGAGAAGGCTCAGGATGATGTTCTCCACGTCCTCGCCCACGTATCCGGCTTCGGTAAGGCTCGTGGCGTCGGCCATCGCGAAGGGGACGCGCAGCACCCGCGCCAGGCTCTGGGCGAGCAGCGTCTTGCCGCACCCCGTGGGGCCCATGAGCAGGATGTTGGATTTCTCCAACTCCACCTCGTCGGCGTTGCGCGGCGGGGAATAGATGCGCTTGTAGTGGTTGTAGACGGCTACGGAGAGGATCCGCTTGGCGCGCTCCTGGCCGATGACGTAGTCGTCGAGGAAGGTCTTGATGTCCGGCGGCGCCGGCAGGCTGTCGTCGAGGGAGGACGGGGGGGCGGCTTCCTCGGCGATGATGTCGTTGCAGAGAGTGATGCACTCGTCGCAGATGTAGGCCGTGGGACCCGCGATGAGCTTTCGGACTTCTTCCTGGCCCTTGCCGCAGAACGAGCAGTATAGGCCGCTGCCCTTGCCCTTTCTCGAATTCACCCCGCGACTTCTCCCGGGCGGATGACGTTTCCGCCCTCAATCCTTACGTGTTTCTCGATGACCTTGTCGATAATACCATAGGCCCGCGCCTGCTCTCCATCCATAAAGAAGTCGCGTTCCGTGTCCACCGAGATCGTGTCGAGCGTCTTGCCGCTGTGCCGGGCGAGGATCTCGTTGAGGGTACGCCGCAGGCGCAGGATCTCGCGGGCGTGGATCTCGATGTCGGTGGCCTGCCCCTGGAACCCCCCCAGGGGCTGGTGGATCATGATCCGCGAGTGGGGCAGGGCCCAGCGCTTGCCCTTCGCGCCTGCCGCCAGGAGCAGGGCCCCCATGCTGGCAGCCTGGCCCAGGCAGATGGTGCACACGTCGGGGCGAACGTACTGCATGGTGTCGTACACCGCAAGGCCGGCGGTGACGAGCCCCCCGGGGGAGTTCACG
Organism: Thermodesulfobacteriota bacterium; assembly: GCA_040756475.1. Classification (NCBI taxonomy): domain Bacteria; kingdom Pseudomonadati; phylum Thermodesulfobacteriota; species Thermodesulfobacteriota bacterium. The sequence continues at coordinate 63,261 of JBFLZB010000003.1, read as the reverse complement.
TACACGTAGATGTCGGCCGAGGGGTCCTCGGACTCCAGGAAGAGCAACTGCGCGATGATCACGTTGGCCACGTTGTCGTCGATGGCCGAGCCGAGGAAGATGATCCGGTCCTTGAGCAGGCGGGAGTAGATGTCGTAGGACCTCTCGCCCCGGCTGGTCTTCTCGACCACGAAGGGAATGAGGCTGCTCATGGGGCGATCTCCTCCTGGTCCAGGCCCACCACCTCGTCCACGGTCGAAGCGGCCACCACGTGGGCGACGACCTTGCCGTCGAGGAGGTGGCTGCGCAGGGTGTCGAGGCGGTCGCCTTCCTCGAAGAACTTGTGCACGGCCGCGTATGGCCTGCCGTCGGCTTGGGCGATCGCCCGAATGCGCTCTTCCACTTCTTCGTCGGTGACGGTGAGGCCCTCGGCCTCGGCGATGGCCCGCAACAGGAACGCCCAGCGCACCGTGTGCTCCGCGGCACGCCGGTGCACTTCCTGCACTTCGGCGCGGCCGATCCCCAGGGCCTCGGGGTCCATGCCCCGGCTGCTCAGATCCCGTCGCATCCGATCGAGGCTGAAGGCCTGCTGGTTGCGCACGAGCGTCTCCGGGACCTCGAAGGGGTTGGCGTCGAGGAGGGCATTGATGACCCGGTCTCGAAAGCCATCCTCCGCGCGGCGCCTCTTCTCCGAGGCAATGACGTCGCGCACCCGCTCCCGCAGCTCCTCCGCCGAAGCGACCCCTGCCACCTCCTTGGCGAACTCCTCGTCGACCTCGGGCAGGCGGGCGATCTTGACGTCTTTGATCGTGACCTCGAAGCGGGCCGACTTGCCCGCCAGGGTCGCGACCGGGTGGTCGTCGGGAAAGGTTGCGTCGACCTCTCGTTCTTCTCCCGCCGCCGCCCCGAGGAGCCCGTCCTCGAAGCCGGGGAGGAGCGAGCCGGAGCCGAGGACGATGGTGCGGTCCTGGGCCTGGCCTCCTTCGAAGGGCTCCCCGCCGATGGTTCCCCGATAGTCCAGCACGACCATGTCCCCCCGGGCCAGGGTGTGCCCTTCGGGGGCGGGCTCGAAGGTGGTGCGCTGCGCGCGGAGGGCTTCGAGGCGGGCCTCCACCTCGGGTTCGGCGATGACGACCTTTTCCTTCTTTAGGTGCAGCCCCGTGTATCCGCGGGCCTTGACCTGGGGTCGCACCTCCACGACGACGGTGTAGGCGATGCCCGTGTCGGGAGAATAGTCCTGGAGCTCGATGTCGGGGTCGGACACCGGCACCAGGTTCTCCTGGCGCACGGCATCCTGAAAGGTCGTTCCCACGAGGCGTTCCAGCACGTCGGAGCGAATCCGATCGCCGTACATGCGACGAATCACCTGCGGGGGCGCCTTTCCCTTGCGGAAACCCGGTACCGTCGTCCGGGAGCGCAGCTCGCGCAGCAGGGATTGCTCTTCCCGGGAGACGTCCTCCGGGGGTACCTGGATGGTCAGTTTGCGTTTGACCGGGCTGATGGATTCTACCTGGGCTTTCATGGGTGCCCTGTCTCCTCTTCTCGTCACGGGCTGGGGCCGGTGCCGCTCGGCGCTCCCTCGCGGCCGGAATCGCAAAGGGGATCGGCGAACAATAGCGGATGCCGGCGCGTCCCGCCGTGCGGTTCCTCTCCAACCGGTCGCACGCCGGATGGCATGTAGATGGTGCGAGAGGGGGGACTCGAACCCCCACGGTGTAACCCGCTGGATCCTAAGTCCAGTGCGTCTGCCAGTTCCGCCACTCTCGCAAAGGTTCAGAAGAACTGCGCACCCTACAACATCGGGCGCTCCTGTGAAAAGGGCAAAGTGTGGCCGCCAGCGCCACCTCCAGGAGGGGGTGACTGTCGTCCCTCGGGGCGGAGCGCAGGGACTCCCGGACCCCGCTCGCCACCCAGGCGGCGGATCCAGGCTGGGACCGAACCTCGAAGGGCGGGTTGGCAAGGGAGAGGTGCCCTTACCGGGGCGAGGGGCTCCTGCGCAGGCCGACCCACTGGGGGTAGAGCTCCTGCGCGCACTCGGGGCAGATGCCGTGGGTGAACTCGGCGTGGGAGCGTTCCCCGATGTAAGCCTCGATCTGGTTCCAGTACCCCTGGTCGTCGCGAATCCTCTTGCACGAGGAGCAAATCGGGAGGAGCCCTCCGAGGATCTTTGCCTGGGCGAGGGCCTCCTGGAGGCGGGCGATGAGGGCCTCGCGCTCGGCGTCGCGCCGCCTCTCTTGTGTGATGTCCCGCGCCACGTGGACGGTCCCCACGGCCCGGCCGGCTTCGTCGCAGTAGGGCGAGCACCGGACCTGGAGGGGCACGCCCAGGCAGGAATCGAGGATCTCCTCCGTGGCGGTGGTCTCGGTTCGGCGGGCCCTGTCGTGGGGGCACCCGGGCCAGGGCTCCTCGGTGCCGTGGAAGACCCAGTGACAGCGCTGGCCGACCAGGTGGGCCGGCTCGCACCCCAGGTGCCGCGCCAAGGCACGGTTGGCGCGCACGATCCGGAAGTCCCAGTCGTGGACGGAGATGAAGTCCTCGATCGCGTCCAGGGTGGCGGTCCAGGCGCGAAGGATGGCGCCGAGGGATTCAGGACCACGCTCTGGCGAGGACTCGGTTTCGCTGCATCGCTTGGCGCGTGCGCGTGTTCCGGTTCTGGCCGCGTCCACGAATCCAGACCCTTCCTTCCCGGCATCGGCACGTCCCGCGCCGGTGCCCGGTGGGGCGGACTTCGAGGGTTGAGAGGGCCTCCGTGCCTTCCCCCGGCGAGATGCCGCACGCCCCCGACTATGCAGGTTCCATACCACCCACTCCCGTCGCTTCGCCCCGTCCGCTCCCCACCGGAGGACGAGAACGCGTCCGAAGCGCTCCCTGCGTACCGGACCGGGTTCCGAATCGTAACCGGGGGGGATGGGAGCCGGCGACCCGGACCGCGGGGCTGCTGACGGTCTCGCCGGCTCCCATCCGCGGGCCGGAGATGACGTCGGTCGGCGGTGAGGCCGTCTTGACCCGGGCGGGGGCGCCGCGTATGTTTGCCGCTCGCTGTTGCCCAGGACGGAGCGCACATGAGACGCGTGGTGATCGTGGGAGGAGGGCTCTCGGGGCTCGCGGCGGCGCGCGCGGTGCTCGACGAGACCGGGCGGCGCGGGCCGACCCCGGAGCTCACCTTGCTGGAGCGGGACCCTCACCTGGGGGGAAAGATCCGCTCGACCCGGGACGAGGGTTTCCTGTGCGAGCACGGTCCCAACGGGTTCCTCGACAACAAGCCCTCCACCCTGGCCCTGGTCCGGCGCCTGGGCGCGGAGGCGCGACTTCTCAAGTCCAACGACAAGGCCCGCAAGCGGTTCGTCTTCACCGGGGGTGAGCTCAAGCAGCTCCCCGAGGATCCGGTGAGCTTCCTCCTCTCGGACCTGCTCTCCATCCGGGGGAAGCTACGGCTCGCGGCGGAGTTCCTGCTTCCCCAGGGGGACGCCCGGGAGGACGAGACGGTGGCGGCGTTCGTGCGCCGGCGCCTGGGGGACGAGGCCCTGGAGAAGCTCATCGACCCCATGAGCGCGGGCATCTACGCGGGCGACCCCAACGTGATGAGCCTTCGGAGCTGCTTTCCCAAGGTGGCCCAGATCGAGGCCCAGTTCGGGGGGCTCCTGAAGGGCATGCTGGCCATGCAGAAGATGGCCAAGGCCATGGGTGTACAGGGTCCCCAGAGCGCGGGGCCCGGCGGCGTGCTCTGGAGCCTGGAGGAGGGCGCGGGAGAGCTGATCGAGACCCTCGCCCGGAGCCTGCCCGATGGGTCGCTTCACCCCGGCGCGGAAGCCGAGGCCCTGGAGCGGCACCCCGGGGGCGGGTGGAGGGTGCGAACGGCGGGCGGCGAGTTGAGGGCCGACGCGGTGATACTCGCCACACCCGCCTACGACGCCGCGAGACTCCTGCGAGGGCACGACGCCGCCCTGGCGGAGCGCCTCTACGCCGTTCCCTACGTACCCGCGGCGGTGGTGTGCACCGGCTTTCGCCGGGAGGACGTGGCCCATCCCCTGGACGGCTTCGGGTTCCTCATCCCCTCGGCCGAGGGCCGCCGCATCCTGGGGTCGTTGTGGAGCTCCTCCATCTTCGCGGGGCGCGCCCCCGAGGGCCGCGTGCTCCTCACCCAGATCGTGGGGGGGGCGCGAAACCCCGAGCTGGTGAACCTCTCCGACGAGGACCTCCTGGCAGTGGTGAAGGACGAGCTCGCCTGGACGCTCGGCATTCGCGCCGAGCCCTGCTTCGCCAGGGTGGTGCGCTGGGCCCGGGCGATCCCCCAGTACGTGGTGGGGCACGCGGCCCGCCTCCAGGAGATCGAGGGCCGGGTGGCGGCCCTGGGAGGCCTCTTTCTCGGGGGCAACGCCTACTACGGCATCGGCATCAACGACTGCACCGCACACGGGACGGCCCTGGGGCCCCGGGTGGCGGATCTCCTGGCGGCCCCCGGCACGGCGGCGGCGGCCGGCGGGGAAGGGGTCTCGGGGTGAGCGACTTCGACGCGATCGTCATCGGCGCGGGCCCGGCAGGGGTGAGCGCGGCCCTCACCATGGCCCGGGGGGGCCTCAGGGTGGGACTCCTGGAGCGTGGGCCCTACCCGGGCGCGAAGAGCCTGATGGGCGGGGTGCTCTACACCGACGTCCTCGCCGAGCTCGTGCCCGACTTCCAGACCGAGGGAGCCCCCCTGGAGCGCCACGTGGCGAAGAAGGGGCTCTCGGTCCTCACGGGCGAGGCGGAAACGGCCCTCTCGTTTCGCACCGCGGCCTGGGACCGAGCTCCCCACAACCACAGCTTTACCGTCCTGCGGGCGCGCTTCGACCGCTGGTTTGCCTCCCGGGCCGAGGCCGAAGGGGTCGAGGTGGTGAGCGGGGTCGTGGTGGACCGCACCCTCAAGGACGACAGCGGCCGGGTGGTGGGGGTGGAGGTCCGCATGCCCGAGGGGGAGTCCGCCGAAGGCGGGCGGCTCAAGGCCCCCGTGGTGGTCGTCGCCGACGGTGCCAGCTCCCTCCTGGCCGAGGCGGAGGGGCTTCGGCCGCCCCTTTCGAGCCGGCGTGCGGCCCTGGGCGTGAAGGAGGTGCTGGGCCTTCCCCGGGAGAAGATCGAGGAGCGGTTTGGGGTTCGGGGCGACCAGGGAAGCGCATGGGAGTACCTGGGGGAGGCCACGGGGGGGCTGCGGGGCTCGGGGTTCGTCTACACGAACCGGGAAAGCCTCTCGGTGGGGGTGGTGGTCTACGCGTCCGACCTGGCGCAGCAGGCGGCGAGCCCCGTGGAGCTCCTGGACCGGTTCAAGGCCCACCCGGCCGTAGCCCCCCTGGTGGAGGGGGCGGAGCTCCTGGAGTATGGCGCGCACCTCATCCCCGAGACCGGATACGACGCCCTCCCGATCCTCTACAAGGACGGGCTCCTCCTGGCGGGGGACGCGGCGGGGCTCGTGAGCACCTCGCCCCACCACGAGGGATCGAACTACGCCATGGCCTCCGGCGTGATGGCGGGAAGGGCGGCTCTGGCAGCTCACGCCGCGGGGGACTTCACCGCCTCGACCCTCTCCTGCTACCGGCGGTACCTGGAGGACAGCTTCGTCCTCAAGGACATGGAGCACTACCGGGACTGGCCCCGCTTCCTCGAGGGCAACCCCCACGTGCTCGCCCGCTGGCCCGAGGCCCTGTCCTCTGCCGCCGAGAGCCTGCTGCGGGTGGGGGGCGGTCCCCGCTCCGAGCGGGGCGGGGAGCTCTGGGAGCTCTTCCAGCGCCGGGTGGGCATCCTCCCCTTTGCCGCCACCGCGCTCCAGCTGCGAAACGCCCTGCGGGTGCTCGGCTACGGGAAGAGCGACCGGATCCTGGAATACCTGGCGAAGAACTGGTGAGGAGCGGCACGTGACGAGAGGGGAACCGGGGGGCATCCGGGGGTCGGGCAAGCCCCTGACCGTGGAAGAGCGCCTCTACGCGGACGAGACCCGGCCCGACGCGGTCTCCCACCTGGGCGTCTCCGATCCCTCCCGCTGCCCAGGGTGCGCGGGCAAGGAGTGCGTGCGCACCTGCCCCGCCGAGACCTACCGCTGGAGCGACGAGGAGGGGCGCCTCACGATCCGCTTCGAGAACTGCCTGGAGTGCGGCACCTGCCGCCTGGTCTGCCCCCACGCCAACATCACCTGGCGCTATCCCATGGGGGGGATGGGGATTTGTTATCGCTATGGATAGATGGGCACGTTGTGTGTGGCGCGTTGCATGTTGGAGAAAGTCTGCGGGAGAAGTGAAAAGTGAGTGCTGACGAGTGACGGAGTGGGCACGCAGGCCCAACCCACAACCCGCGACCCCCAACGCGCAACCTGCAACCCCCAACCCACGAGGTTCCCACGAGGTTCCCATGACGTTCCCCACCCTTCGCATGCGCCGCTTGCGCAAGAACGAGACCCTGCGCCGCATGGTGCGGGAGACGGCGCTCTCGCCTTCGGACTTCATCTACCCGCTCTTCGTCCGGGAGGGCACGGGCATCCGCAATCCCATCGGGAGCATGCCGGGGCAGTTCCAGCTCTCGGTGGACGAGGCGGTACGGGAGGCCCGGGCCGCCTGGGGGCTGGGGGTGCCCTCGGTGATCCTGTTTGGCATTCCCGACCACAAGGACGCCGTGGGGTCGGGCGCCTGGGCCGACGACGGGATCGTGCAGCGGGCGGTGCGCGCGCTCAAGGACGCCCTGCCCGAGCTCTGCGTCATGACCGATGTGTGCCTGTGCGAGTACACCGACCACGGCCACTGCGGGGTCATCGAGGGGGGCGACGTGGCCAACGACCCCACCCTGGAGCTCCTGGCCCGGGAAGCGGTCTCCCACGCCCGGGCGGGGGCCGACCTGGTCGCCCCCTCCGACATGATGGACGGCCGGGTGGGGGCACTGCGGGCCGCGCTCGATGCCGAGGGCTTCGGACAGATCCCCATCATGGCCTACGCGGCCAAGTTTGCGAGCACCTTTTACGGGCCCTTCCGGGACGCCGCCGAGTCGCCGCCCCAGTTCGGCGACCGGCGCTCCTACCAGATGGACCCCGCCAACGGCGACGAGGCCATCCGAGAGGTGGAGCTCGACGTGGCGGAGGGGGCCGACATCGTGATGGTGAAACCCGCGCTCCCGTACCTGGACGTCATCCGCCGGGTCAAGGACACGTTTGCCATGCCCACCGCCGCCTACAACGTGAGCGGGGAGTACGCCATGGTGAAGGCCATGGAGCGCTTGGGCTGGGGTGACGGCAAGGGGCTCATGATGGAGAGCCTGCTCTCCATCAAACGGGCGGGTGCGGACATGATCCTCACCTACTTCGCCCCCGAGGCCGCCAGGGTCCTGCAGGGGTGACCCGGGTCCCCGATTAGAATCGGGATCGCTATCGCTATCGGTATCGGTATCGATCCAGAACCCAAACGGATCCCGATCCCGATCCCGATACGGATCGAACCAAACCCCGGCGGCCCGCCGCCGCCCGCGGAGGAGGAACCCAATGAAGAGCAGACGTGGTCCCGCCCGAGGGCTCCTCTCGGCCGTCCTCCTTCTAGGCTGCCTGCTCGCCCCGGCAGCGGCGCGGGCGGAGATTTCGGTGGTCCGCCACGCCTTCGCCCGGGGGATCGAGGCGCGTGAGCCCGTGGGGGAAGCCCAGGTCTTTCCGGCCGACGTGGGAACGCTGGCCTTTTTTACCCAGGTGGCGGGGGTCCAGGGGGCCTCCGAGGTGCGCCACGTCTGGATCTACGACGGCCGCGAGGTGGCTTCGATTCCCCTGGCGGTGCAGGGTCCCACGTGGCGGACCTGGAGCACCAAGACCGTCCTGCCGGAGCACCGGGGGGACTGGACGGTGGAGGTGCGCGACGCGGCCGGGGCTCTGCTCCTCACGGCCGTCTGCCGAGTGGAGTGAGCCCGTGGGGGGGTACTACCTGATCGACGGCACCAACCTCCTCTACCGCGCCTACCACGCCCTTCAAGGGTTTCGCACCGCGGGGGGGCTCCCCACCCACGTGGTCTTCGGCTTCCTCTCCATGGTCTTTCGGGTATTGCGCGAGCAGGCGCCCGAGGGGTTCGCCGTGGTCTTCGACCCCCCTGGGCCCACGGCGCGCCACGCCCTGTTCCCCGAGTACAAGGCCAATCGCGAGGCGACCCCGGACGACCTGCTGATCCAGATCCCCTACGTCCACAGGGCCCTGGCCGCCCTGGGCATACCGGTGCTCACCGTGCCGGGAGTGGAGGCCGACGACGTGCTCGGCACCCTGGCCCGCCGCCTGGCCGATGCCGGGAAGGAGGTGACGCTGGTCACGGGGGACAAGGACTTCTGCCAGCTCGTGGGGCCCCGCATCCGGCTGCTGGATACCATGCGCGACAAGGTGACCGGTCCCGGGGAGGTGGCGGAGAAGTTTGGGGTGGGTCCCGACCGGGTGGTGGACGTGCTGGCCCTCACGGGGGACGCGGTGGACAACATCCCGGGTGTACCCGGCATCGGGCCCAAGACCGCCGCGAAGCTCCTCGAGGAGTACGGAAGCCTCGAGGAGATCGTGGCACGGGCGTCGGAAATCCGGGGCAAGCGAGGCGAGGCCCTGCGGGAGCACGGGCAGCGCGCCCTCGAGAACCGGCCCCTGGTGACCATCGACACCGCGGTGCCCCTGGAGGTCCAACCGGAGGGTCTGCGCCCCGGGTCCCAGGACCGCCCGCGTCTCGCGGCGCTCCTGCGGGAACTGGAGTTCCACCGCTTCCTGCGCGACCTGGGCCTGGAGGGGGAAAGTTCCCCTGGAGAGGTGGCTGCGGAGCAGCCCCCTCGGCCGCCCCCAGAGGGGAACGCGGTGGGACCGACGCCGGCGACCGGAGGGCCGGGGCACGGGCGACCCGTTGCCTGGGTCGCGGTGGTCCCGGGTGGGGCGGGCGAGCCCTGGGGGCTGGCCTGGGGAGCCGAGAAGGCGGCCGTGCCGGCCCCGGGCCCCGGGGGGCTGCCGGAGCCCTGGGGGAGACTGGTCGCCGATCCGGCCGTGCCGGTAGTGGGCCACGGGCTCCAGGCGGCCTGTGTCGCGCTTGGGCGGGCGGGGGAGGCGCTCGAGGGGATCCGGCTCGACACGGAGGTGGCGGCGTACCTGCTCTCTCCCGGCCGGCGGGCCTACCCCCTGGAAGACCTGGCCCGGGAGCGGGGCCTGGCTGGGGAAGGGGCGGGTCCGTCCCCCGAACCCGCCGAGCGGACCCCGGGCAGGGCGGCCACGGTCCTTGCGCTGGCTGTGCGGCTGGAGGCGGAGCTTGCCGAGGCGGGGCTCCTAGCGCTCTATCGGGAGATCGAAAATCCCCTGATCCCCGTGCTGGCGGGCATGGAGACCCGCGGTGTACGGGTGGACTCGAGGGCGTTGGCGCAGCTCAGTAGAGAGTACGCCGGGCGGCTCGCCGAGCTGGAGCGCAAGCTCTTCGCCCTGGCCGGCGAGGAGTTCAACCCCCAGAGCCCCCGCCAGCTCGGGGAGATCCTCTTCGAGAAGCTCAAGCTCCCGGTGGGCAAGAAGACCGCCACGGGCTACTCCACCGACGCCTCGGTCCTGGAGGAGCTCGCCCTGGACCACCCCCTGCCCCGGGTGGTGCTGGAGCACCGCAGCCTCTCGAAGCTCAAGAACTCCTTCATCGACGTGCTGCCCGGTCTCGTCGATCCGGCCACGGGCCGCATCCATGCCCGGTTCCACCAGACGGTGGCCGCCACCGGGCGCCTGAGCTCGAGCACCCCCAATCTCCAGAACATCCCCGTACGGGGCGAAGAGGGGCGCCGCATCAGGGAGGCCTTCGTGGCGGCGGAGGGTTGCCGGCTCCTCTCGGCCGATTACTCCCAGGTGGAGCTTCGCATCTTGGCCCACCTGAGCGGCGATCCGGCCCTGGTCGAGGTCTTCCGGGCAGGCCGCGACGTCCACGCGGAGACCGCGAGCCGGATCTTCAGCGTGCCGCTCGCGGCGGTGGACGCCCGGATGCGCCGGGAAGCCAAGACCGTGAACTTCGGCATCCTCTACGGCATGAGCCCGTTTGGCCTGGCCCGTCAGCTCGGCATTACCCGGGAGGCCGCCCGGAAGATGATCCAGGCCTACTTCCGACAGTTCCCGTCCGTGCAGGCGTTTCTCGCGGAGCTCGTGGAGGGGGCACGGTCCCGGGGGTACGCCGAGACGCTCTTCGGCCGGCGCCGCCCCATCCCCGAGCTCACGTCCCGAAACCGCGCGCAGCGGGAGTTCGGGGAGCGGATGGCGATCAATACCCCCCTCCAGGGGACCGCGGCGGACCTGATCAAGACGGCCATGGTGGGGGCGAGCCGGGCACTGGGGCAGGCGGGCCTCGATGCCCGCTTGATCTTGCAGGTGCACGACGAGCTCGTCTTCGAGGTGGCGGCCCCCCAGGTGGATGCCGTCCGCACCCGGGTGGTGGAGGCCATGGAGGGGGCGCGATCGCTGCGGGTGCCGCTGGTGGTGGAGGCAGGCGCCGGGCGCAACTGGTACGAGGCGCACTGATGGGTGAGCGAGCGGCCTGCGCGGCGTGTGGCGAGAGCGTCGAGACCTATGACGTGGACCTGGAGAGCGGCACCCGGGAGGTTCGCTGCGTCCAGTGCGGGATGCCCCTGGCCAAGTCCGCGGGCCGGGAGGGACTGGTGCGGTTTCGCCGGGTCCTGGTGGCCGACGACTCCGCGTTCTTTCTCAAGGCACTGGAAGAGACCCTGCGCTCCCGGCGCTTGGCGGGCGAGGTCGTTGCCGCCCGGGACGGTGCCGAGGCGGTGGAGAAGGCCACCGCCGCCCTGTGCGAGAAGCGCCCCGTCTCCTTGGCGATCTTGGACCTCCTCATGCCCCGTCTCAACGGTCTGCACGCCGCCGTGGCCCTGCGGGCCGTGGAGAGGGGCTTCGGGGCTGCGCCCGCTGGAGTGCTCTTCCTGTCGGGCCGGCGCCTCGATCCCACGTTGCGCCCCCTGCTCGACGAGCTGGCCCCGGCGTTCTACCTGAACAAGGGCACCGACGGCGCGGCGCTGCACCGCAGGCTGGAAGAGGTGCTCGTCGCCATCTCTTCCTCACCCCGAGTCCGCAGGGTGTGAGGGCGGGTACGGGATTCTGGGCGGCCAGGTCGCGTTGACCGCTTTTGCGCGGGCTCCGTATAATCGCGCCGTCCCGCCCCCTGTGTGCCCGTTCGGGAGCCCATGTCCAAGAGAGCCAAGGCGTTTCGCGAGCTTCGGGCCCTGTACCGGGTGAGCCAGGCCGTGTCCGCGTCCCTGGACCTGCGCCAGGTGGTGGAAGCCACGCTCTCGATCCTGGCGGAGGAGCTGGGCATGCAGCGGGGGACCCTGGCGCTGGTGGACCCGGAGAGCGGTGAGCTGGCCATCGAGGCGGCCCACGGCTTGACCCAGGCGGAGAAGCAGCGGGGGCGATACCGGGTGGGAGAAGGCGTCATGGGGCGGGTGCTCGAGACCGGCGAACCCCTGCTGGTCCCGAGCATCGGCGCCGAGCCCCTCTTTCTCGACCGCACCGGGGCCCGGGCGGACCTCGATCGCTCCCGGGTGGCCTTTCTGTGCGTGCCGGTCAAGGTCGGCAACCGCACAGTGGGGGTGTTGAGCGCAGACCGCCTCTCGGCCGGAGAGGCGGATCTGGAAGAAGACCTGCGGCTCCTGTCCATCGTTGCGGGAGTGGTGGCCCAGGCGGTGCGGGTCCAGCAGATGGTGCGCCGGGAGAAGGCGGAGCTCGCCGACGAGAACCGGCGCCTGCGCCGGGCCCTGGACGGGGCCTACCGCCTGGACAACATGGTGGGCACGAGCCCGCTCATGCTTGCGGTGTACGAGCAGGTGCACCTGGTGGCCAAGAGCCGTGCCACCGTGCTGCTCACGGGGGAGAGCGGCACGGGCAAGGAGCTCGTGGCCAAGGCCATCCACTTCAACTCCGATCGGGCCCAGAAGCCCTTCGTGCGGCTCTCGTGCGCGAGCCTTCCTGCGACGCTCCTGGAGAGCGAGCTCTTCGGGCACGAGCGGGGCGCGTTTACCGGGGCGGTGGCGCGCAAGACCGGGCGCTTCGAGCTCGCCGACGGGGGTACGATCTTCCTCGACGAGATAGGAGAGATCCCGCTGGAGCTCCAGGTAAAGCTCCTTCGGGTGCTCCAGGAGCGGGAGCTCGAGCGGCTGGGGGGCCACGAGACCCGGCGCATCGACGTGCGGGTGATCGCCGCTACCAACCGGGACCTGGCGCGGGAGGTGCGGGAGGGCCGCTTTCGCGAGGACCTCTACTACCGCCTCAACGTGGTCCCCATCCACCTGCCCCCCCTCCGGGAACGCCGGGAGGACGTGCCGCTCCTGGCCCACCACTTCCTCCAACGGTTTTCCGAGGAGAACCAGAAATCCTTTGAGGGGTTCACTCCCGAGGCCGCCGAGCTCCTGGTGCGGTATGACTGGCCCGGAAACGTGCGGGAGCTGGAGAACGCGGTGGAGCGGGCGGTGGTGCTGGCCCGGGGACCCGCGATCGACGCTCGAGATCTGCCGCTCTTCTTCGCCGAGGGGTCCTCGGCTGCGGCGCAAGCGCCCGCGGCATCGGGAGATCTGGAATCGGCGGTGGCGCGGCTCGCGGGGGAGCTCTTCGAGGCGCCCCCGCCCGAGGGCGTCTACCGCGCCGTGGTGGAGCGGGTGGAGCGGGTGCTCCTGGGGCAGGCCCTGGCCCGGGCCCAGGGGGTCCGGCTCCAGGCCGCGCGGCTCCTGGGGATCAACCGAAACACCCTCTACGCCAAACTCGGGAGGCCCGAAGAGCCGTGAGCGATACCAACTCCCCTGTGGCGTTTCGCCTGGTCCACGCCGACGCCCGCACCCGGGCGCGCGCCGGGGTCCTCTCGACCCTTCGCGGCGAGGTGGAGACGCCGATCTTCATGCCCGTGGGCACCCAGGCCGCCCTGAAGACCGTCCACCCCGAGCTCGTGGGCCAGGCGGGCGCCCGCATCGTGCTTGCCAACACTTACCACCTCTTCCTCCAGCCGGGCACGGCCGTGGTGAAGCGCTGCGGCGGTCTTCACGGCTTCATGGGGTGGTCCGGCCCGATCCTCACGGATTCCGGGGGGTTCCAGGTCTTCAGCCTCCCGGGGCGCGTGATTTCCGAAGAGGGGGTGCGCTTCGCCTTCGAGAAGGGCGGCAGCCCCACCTTTCTCGGTCCGGAGGAGGCCACCCGGGCCCAGAACGACCTGGGCGCCGACATCGTCATGGCCTTCGACGAGTGCATTCCCTACCCCGCCGAGCACGCCTACGCCGCCCAGTCGGTGGAGCGCACCCTGCGCTGGGCCCGCCGCTGCGTGGCGGCCCATGCCCGGCCCGGCGAGCAGGCCCTCTTCGGGATCGTGCAGGGCTCGGTGTTTCCCGACCTGCGCGAGCGCTGCGCCCGTGCCCTGGCGGAGCTCGACCTGCCCGGCTACGCCGTGGGGGGTGTGAGCGTGGGAGAAGGCCACGAGCTCATGAAGCGGGCGGTGGAGTGCTCCGAGCCGTTTCTGCCGCCGCAGAAGCCGCGGTATCTGATGGGAGTGGGGCGGCCGGAGGACATCCTGGAGGCCATCGAGCGCGGCATGGACCTCTTCGACTGCATCATCCCCACCAAGCTCGCCCGTGGGGGAACCCTCTTCACGAGCACGGGCAAGCTGCGCATCCACCGCAAGGAGTACCGCAAGGACCGCTACCCCATCGATACCGCCTGCGCGTGCCCCACCTGCGCCCGGTTCTCCCGGGCCTACCTCCATCACCTCTTCACGGTGGACGAGCCCCTGGGCAAGACCCTGGCCTCGGTGCACAACATCCACTTCTACGTGAGCCTCACGGCCCGGGCCCGGGAGGCGATCCTCCAGGACCGGTTCGGGGAGTTCAAGCGGGAGTTCTACGGGTCGTATTTCGGGGATTCGGAGGGCCCGGATTCCTCCCGGAGCGGTCGGGGGGTTCCCGGCGGCCGCAAGGTGGCGAAGGGACGGGCACATTTTGAAAACATGAGTGATGACGAGTAGTTATGCCATGATGAAAGTCTGTGCACTCCACGGCCGGGCCGCGCCGGCGCTGGGGAGGACGGGGGTATCCACAGGGCCGTCCACAGGCTATCCACAGGGGGTGTGGAGGGCGCTCCGCCCGCGCCGCGAACGGTCTTCGTCCACGCCGCAAGTCCGATTCCCTTCGTGTCCCGGTGTCTTGGTGGTGAGCTCTCGAGGTTGGTTTCCTTGACAGGCCGGCGGCCCGGCGGCATATGCTCCGGCGGCTGCCGACAAAAGGAGGAGACGCGTTGTTCGAGATCCTGGAGAACCAGACCCTCGCCCCCACGGTCTACCGGCTCGTGCTGCGGGCGCCCGAGGTCGCCCGGAAGCACAGGGCGGGCAACTTCGTCATGCTGCGCATCCACGAGAAGGGGGAACGCATCCCCCTCACCGTGGCCGACAAGGATCCCGAGGCGGGCACCCTCACCCTGGTCTTCCAGGCGGTGGGGAAGACCACCACCGAGCTCGGCGAGCTGCCGGTGGGCAGCCGCCTCCTGGACCTGGCCGGGCCCCTGGGGCGCCCCACCCACATCGAGAAGTTTCCGGGGGTGACGGTGTGCGTCGGGGGCGGCATCGGCGTGGCGCCCGTCCACCCCATCGCCCGCGCCCTGCGAGACGCCGGCAACCGGGTTGTCTCGATCATCGGGGCGCGCACCCAGGAGCTCCTCATCCTGGAGGACGAGATGCGCCGGGCGAGCGACGAGCTCCTGGTGGCCACCGACGACGGCTCCTACGGCCACCACGGTTTCGTCACCGACGTGCTGCGCCAGGTGATCGAGCGCGAGGGAAAGGACAGGGTCTCCCTCGTCATGGCCATCGGTCCTGTCCCCATGATGCGGGCCTGCTGCAAGGTGACCCGGGAGTACGCAGTGCCGACCGAGGTGAGCCTGAACCCCATCATGGTGGACGCCACCGGCATGTGCGGGGCGTGCCGTGTGAGCGTGGGTGGCGAGACCAAGTTCGCCTGCGTGGACGGCCCCGAGTTCGACGGCCACCAGGTGGACTTCGACGAGCTGACCCAGCGCCTGCGCATCTACCTGGACGACGAGAAGCGGGCCATGCAGGTCTTCCACGAAGGCCACGCCCACCGCTGTTCCTGACCCCAGGCCCCCATCCCGGAGGTTCATCCCGATGGCCAAGAAGGAGCGCATCCCCCGGGTTTCCATGCCCGAGCAAGAGCCCCAGGTCCGCGCCCGCAACTTCGACGAAGTGCCCCTGGGCTATACCCCTGAGATGGCCATCCGGGAAGCGTCTCGGTGCCTCCAGTGCAAGAAGCCCGCGTGCCGCCAGGGGTGTCCGGTCCAAGTCTTCATCCCCGACTTCATCGCCCAGATCGGCGAGGGCAACTTCCGGCGGGCCGCAGAGGTCCTCAAGGAAAAGAACAGTCTTCCGGCGGTGTGCGGCCGGGTCTGCCCGCAGGAGAGCCAGTGCGAGATCTACTGCGTGGTGGGCAAGAAGGACCAGCCCGTGGCCATCGGGCGCCTGGAGCGCTTTGCCGCGGACTGGGAGCGCACCCAGGGCGACCCGGCGCTCCCGGAGCTCGCGCCCCGCACCGGCAAGAAGGTCGCGGTGATCGGCTCCGGGCCCGCGGGACTCACGGTGGCGGGGGACCTCATCCGCAAGGGCCACGAGGTCACCGTCTTCGAGGCGCTCCACAAGCCCGGGGGGGTGCTCGTCTACGGCATCCCCGAGTTCCGTCTCCCCAAGGCCATCGTCCAGGCAGAGGTGGACTTCCTCACCCGGCTCGGGGTGAAGATCGAGGTGAACGCGGTGATCGGCAAGACCCGCACCGTGCAGGAGCTCTTCGAAGAGGACGGCTTCGACGCGGTCTTCGTGGGCTCGGGGGCGGGCCTGCCGCGCTTCATGGGGATCCCCGGGGAGAACTTGAACGGCGTGTACTCGGCCAACGAGTACCTGACCCGCTCCAACCTCATGAAGGCCTACCTCTTTCCCGAGTACGACACCCCCATCCTCCGGGGCCGGCGCGTGGCGGTGCTGGGGGGCGGCAACGTGGCCATGGACGCGGCGCGCACCGCGCTTCGCCTCGGGGCCGAGGCCTCGATCATCGTGTACCGCCGGGGGCGCGACGAGATGCCGGCCCGGGCCGAGGAGATCCACCACGCCGAGGAGGAGGGGGTCGACCTCCAGCTCCTCACCAACCCGGTGCGCATCCTTCCCGGGGAGGGCGGCTGGGTGCGGGGGATGGAGTGCCTGCGCATGGAGCTCGGGGAGCCCGACGAGTCGGGCCGGCGCAAGCCCCGGGAGATGAAGGGCTCGGAGTTCGTCCTCGAGGTGGATACGGTGGTCGTGGCCATCGGCAACTCCCCCAATCCCCTCATCCCCAGCACCACGCCCCAGATCCAGGTGAGCAAGTGGGGCACGGTCATCGTGGACGAGGCCACCGGCGCCACCACCATGCCCGGCGTCTATGCGGGGGGCGACGTCGTGACCGGCGCCGCCACGGTCATCCTCGCCATGGGCGCCGGCCGCACCGCCGCCGACGCCATCCACGCCTACCTCATGGGGGAGTAGCCGGGACTTCGCGCGCAGGCCGGGGCTCCCCCCGCCCTGTATGCCAGAGATCGAGATCGAAATCGAAATCGAAGACGGACACTACCCCGTTCTCGGTCCCGATTCCCGCGGGGGGCGAGCCACGGCACTCCCGTCAGGGGCGGGGTGCGGTTGTGCGGCACCCGACGGCGCCGCCCCGAATTGCAACGGTCTTTGCGTGCGTGCTACAAACGGCCGTCCCAGAGCCTCCACTCCTCTCGGGGGAACCGGCATGTGCGGCATCGCGGGCATCTATCATCGCAACGGGGCTCCGGTGGCCCCGGATGTGCTCGTGCGCATGACCCGGACCCTGGTCCACCGGGGACCCGACGAGGAAGGGTATTTCGTCAACGGGCCCTCGGAGGGCTGGGCAGCGGCGCTGGGGGAGAAGGCCGGGGCCGAGGGCCCGCCGCCCCTGCGGGGGGGGCTCGCCAAGGGCGCCGGCAACGTGGGCCTGGGGCACCGGCGGCTCTCCATCATCGACCTCTCCACCGGGCAACAGCCCCTGGCAAATGAGGACGGCACGGTCTGGGTCTCCTTCAACGGGGAGATCTACAATTTCCAGGAGCTGCACCGGGAGCTCCAAGTCCTGGGGCACCGGTTCCGTACCCACTCGGACACGGAGGTCATCGTCCACGCCTGGGAGGAGTGGGGCGCCGAGGCGGTGAAGCGGTTCCGCGGGATGTTCGCCTTCGCCCTCTGGGACGAGCGCCGCCAGGTGCTCTGGCTCGCCCGGGACCGGGTGGGGAAGAAGCCCCTGTACTACCTGGCCGACGCCGACCGGTTCGTCTTCGGGTCGGAGCTCAAGGCCGTCCTCGGAGCGCCCGGGGTGCCCCGAGACCTGGATCTCACGGCGCTTTCGGACTACCTCTCCCTGCTCTACGTTCCCTCCCCCAAGTCCATCTTTCGCGCAGTCCGCAAGCTCCCCGCGGCCCACTCGGCCCTGGTGACCCGAGACGGCGTGGCCGTGGCGCCCTACTGGGACCTCACCTTCGAGCCTCGGGAAGACCGCTCCGAGGAGGAGGTGATCGAGGAGCTCCTGGGCGTCCTCGAAGAGGCCACGCGGCTGCGGATGATCAGCGAGGTGCCGCTCGGGGCGTTCCTCTCCGGGGGGGTTGACTCTTCGGCGGTCGTGGCCCTCATGGCCCGGGCCTCCCCCGGCAGGCCGGTGCTCACCAACTCGATCTCGTTCAGCGTGGCGGCCTACGACGAGGCGGCGCACGCCCGCCGGGTGGCCGAGCTCTACCGGACCGACCACCACGAATTCCACGTGACCCCCGACGCGGTGCCGGTCATCGAGGAGCTGGCCTGGCACTACGACGAGCCCTTCGCCGACTCCTCGGCGGTGCCCACCTACTACGTCTCCAAGGTCGCCCGGGAGAACGTCACCGTGTCCCTCTCGGGGGACGGGGGCGACGAGAACTTCGCGGGGTACCGCCGCTACTACATGGACGCCCGGGAGACCCTGGTGCGCAACGCCGTGCCCTCCCCCCTGCGCCGGCCGATCTTCGGCCTGATCGGGCGGCTCTACCCCAAGGCCGACTACCTTCCCCGGGTCTTCCGGGGCAAGGCGTTCCTCTCCAACGTGGCCCGGGAGCCCGCGGACGCCTACTTCCACTCGGTGAGCGCCTTCAAGGACGGGGACAAGGGCGAGGTCCTGAGCCGCGACGCGGTCCGCGCCCTGGGCGGGTATCGCACGGGGGACCTCTTCCGCGAGATCTACGCCCGGGCGCCGGCCCCGGACCACCTCTCCAGGATCCAGTATCTCGACATCAAGACCTACCTCACCGAGGACATCCTCACCAAGGTCGACCGGGCCAGCATGGCGGTCTCCCTGGAGGTGCGCTGCCCCGTGCTCGACCACGTCTTCATGGAGTGTGCCGCCCGCATTCCGGCCCGCCTGAAGCTCGTGGGCCTGGAGGGAAAGCACATCTTCAAGAAGGCCCTCAAGCGCTACCTGCCCGACGACATCCTGTATCGCAAGAAGATGGGCTTCGGGGTGCCGATCCTGGAGTGGCTCCGGGGAGATCTCAGGGAGTACGGCCGAGACCTCGTGTTGGAGGGCGGCGCCACCCGGGACTACCTGGACCGCACCTACCTGGAACGGCTCTGGAGCGAGCACCAGAGCGGGCTGCGCAACCGCGCCACGGAGCTCTGGGTCGTGATGATGCTCAACCTGTGGCACCGGCGGTTCGTCCAGGCTCCGGGGGGGTAGGGGGGTACCCCGTGCCGGCACCGGTCCGCGTCGCCCACGTCCTCTACTCCTTCGGCACCGGAGGCCTCGAGAAGGGCATCGCCACGGTGGTGCGCGGCGCTTCGCCGGGGTTCGCGCACACGGTGGTGTGCCTGACCGGGTCCGGCGCGTCGGAGCGCCTGCTGCCGCCGGCGACTCCGGTGGTGGCGCTCGGGAAGCCGCCAGGCAACTCGCCGGCCTTTCTCTGGCGCCTGAGCCGGGTGCTGCGCCGGCTCGCCCCCGACGTGGTCCACACCCGCAACTGGAGCGGGATCGACGGCGTCCTTGCGGCGCGCCTGGCGGGCCTCCAAGACGTGGTCCACGGCGAGCACGGCTGGGGCATGGACGACCCGGAGGGCTCGAGCCCCCGGAGGCTCCGGGTGCGCCGTTTCGTGCAGCGCTGGGTGCGGGAGTACACCTGCGTTTCCCAGGCCATGGTGGGCTGGCTGCGCCGGGAGGTGGGCGTGCGCCGGCCCATTACCCAGATCTACAACGGCATCGACGCCCTGCGATACCGGCCGGGGCCCGAAGGGCAGGCCTTGCGCGAGACCCTGGGGATTGCCCCGAACTCCTTCGTCCTTGGGGTGGTGGGCCGGCTCGACCCCATCAAGGACCATGCCACCTTGTTTCGCGCCTTCTCCCGGCTGCATGCGGCCGACGTCGGCGCGCGCCTCCTCGTGTTGGGCGACGGGCCCGAGCGCTCGCGCCTGGAGTCGGAGGCGGGGGAGGGGGTGCTCTTCCTGGGGGACCGCCGGGAGGTGCCCGAGCTCCTGCGTGTCCTGGACGTGTTCGTGCTGCCCTCCCGCAACGAGGGGATCTCCAACACCATCCTCGAGGCGATGGCCGCGGGGCTGCCGGTGGTGGCGACCCGGGTGGGGGGAAACCCGGAGCTCGTGCAGGACGGGCTCACGGGAGCCCTGGTGCCGCCGGGAGACGCACTCGCCCTGGCCGCCGCCCTGGAGCACTACCGAGCCCAGCCCGAAGCGGCCCGAACCCACGGCGAGGCGGGAAGGGCACGGGTTCTCGAGCGCTTCGCGGTGGACCGCATGGTGGCGTCCTACGAGGCGGTCTGGGCACGGGTGGCGGCACGGTGCAGGCGACGGGACGGAGGCTGACGGGGCCCCTCGTCGCCGAGCCGCGGGAAGGACCCACCGGTCCTTTTCCACCCATTGACAGTTGATGGACGCGTGTTCTATTTGCAGCCAGGCAGGAGATGCCCCGCGGGAAGACCGAACACCTGGAGCCGAGGATCTCCCATGAGCGCGATCGACGTGGAGGAGCTGCTGCAGCCGGTGCCCGGGGCCGACCCCTGCGGGGAGAACCTGGAATACGACCCTGCCTTCGGCGAGTTGGAACGCGCCGCCCAAGGCAAACCCGAGCAGCAGTATGGCGACACGGTCATTCCCGCCGAGGCGCCGGATTGGAGCGCCGTGAAGAAGCAGGCGGCGGCTCTCCTGGGCTGGAGCAAGGACCTGCGAGCGGCAGTGTACCTCGCCCGGGCCCTGGCGCGTACCGACGGCCTGGCGGGCCTTGCCGACGGCCTGGACCTAGTGAAAGGGCTCGTGGAACGGTACTGGGAAGGGCTGCACCCCCGGCTCGACCCGGAGGACGACAACGATCCGACCCTGCGCGTGAACTGTATCGCGTCGCTGCGGGATCCCGAGGCGACCCTGCGCGCGGTGCGCGAGGCGCCCCTGGTCGCCTCCCCCGCCCTGGGCCGGTACAGCCTGCGCGACGTGCAGGCGGCCACCGGCCTCCTGGCGCTTCCGCCGGGGGCGGGAGCACCCCCGGACCCCGGCGTCGTGGAGGCCGCCTTCCGGGGGTGCGAGCTCGGGGCGCTCCAGGAGACGGCACGGGTACTCGGACGCTGCCTGGAGGGCGTGACCGGCATCGAGACCCTGGTGACCGAGCAGGTGGGAGCGGCGCAGGCGCCGGACCTGGAGGAGCTTCGGGAACTCCTGCGAAGCGGGGCCAAGGTGGTGGACGAGGCGCTGGGCAAACGCGGGGTTTCCGGGGGTGCGGCAGCCGACGGGGGATCTGCCGTCCAGGGGGCTCCTGCCGGGGCAGCGGCGCGGCCTGCCGTCGCCCCTGCCGCTCCTGGCCAGATCGCGACCCGCGAGGACGTGGTGCGGGCGCTCGACGGGGTCTGCGAGTACTTCGCCCGCCACGAGCCCTCGAGCCCTGTGCCGCTCCTGCTCCGCAGGGCCCAGCGGCTGGTCTCCAAGAGCTTCCTGGAGATCGTTCGGGATCTCGCCCCCGACGGCGTCGCACAGGTGGAGACGATCCGCGGCCCCGAGGAGGGGGGTTGACAGGAAACGCACTTGAAGTAAGCAGGTGACACGAAGTGGGCAGGCGCGGCACGCACGCCGGAGGAGGTGAGACTTGGCCAAGATGAGCAGCCAGAAGTTCATTGCCCGCAACCGGGCGCCCCGGGTCCAGATCGAGTACGACGTGGAGCTCTACGGGGCCGAGAAGAAGATCCAGCTTCCCTTCGTCATGGGGGTGCTGGCCGACCTCTCGGGCAAGCCCGCCGAGCCCCTCGCCCCCGTGGCTGACCGCAAGATGCTCTCGATCGACGTGGACAACTTCGACGAGCGCCTCAAGGCCATGAAGCCCCGGGTGGCGTTCCAGGTGCCCAACACCCTCACGGGGGAGGGCAACCTCAACGTGGACATCACTTTCGAGAGCATGGACGACTTCTCCCCCGCGGCCGTGGCCCGCAAGGTCGATGCCTTGAACCAGCTCCTCCAGGCCCGCACCCAGCTCTCGAACCTCATGACGTACATGGACGGGAAGACCGGTGCCGAGGAGCTCATCGCGAAGGTTCTCCAGGACCCGGCGCTCCTCCAGGCGCTGGCGTCGGCGCCCAAGCCCCAGACCGACGCACCTGCGAAAGAGGAGGGCTGAGCCATGGCGGAGGAGAAGACCCAGGCCCAGGCGGGAGCCCAGCCTGCCGCTGCGGTTGCCGAGGTGAGCGAGTTTGCGTCCCTGCTCCAGAAGGAGTTCAAGCCCAAGTCCGACCAGGCCCGGGAAGCGGTGGAAACTGCGGTGCGCACCCTGGCGGCCCAGGCCCTGGCCCAGACCCGGCTCGTCTCCGAGGATGCCCTGACGACGATCTCGGCGATCATCGCCGAGATCGACCGCAAGCTCACCGAGCAGGTCAACCGCATCCTCCACCACGAGGACTTCCAGCAGCTCGAGGGTGCGTGGCGGGGACTCCACTACCTGGTCAACAACACCGAGACCGACGAGATGCTCAAGATCCGCGTCCTGAACATCTCGAAAAAGGAGCTCGGAAAGACGCTCAAGAAGTACAAGGGCACGGCCTGGGACCAGAGCCCGCTGTTCAAGAAGCTCTACGAGGAGGAGTACGGTCAGTTCGGGGGCGAGCCCTTCGGCTGCCTCGTGGGCGACTACACCTTCGACCACAGCCCGCCCGACGTGGAGCTCCTGGGACAGATCGCCCAGGTCTCGGCGGCATCCCACGCGCCCTTCCTTACGGCGGCGGCGCCCACGGTGATGCAGATGGACTCCTGGCAGGAGCTCGCCAACCCGCGGGACCTCACCAAGATCTTCCAAACGCCCGAGTACGCGGCGTGGCGTTCCCTGCGGGAGTCGGAGGACGCCCGCTACATCGGCCTGGCCATGCCGCGCTTCCTGGCGCGGCTGCCCTACGGCGCCCGCACCAGCCCCGTGGAGGAGTTCGACTTCGAGGAGGACGTGGAGGGCGCCCGCCACGACAAGTACACCTGGGCCAACGCGGCCTACGCCATGGCCGTGAACATCAACCGCGCCTTCAAGCTCTATGGCTGGTGCTCCCGCATCCGGGGCGTGGAGTCGGGGGGGGCGGTGGAGGGCCTGCCCACCCACACCTTCCCCACCGACGACGGGGGGGTCGACATGAAGTGCCCCACCGAGATCGCCATCAGCGACCGGCGGGAGGCCGAGCTCGCCAAGAACGGCTTCATGCCCCTGGTGCACAAGAAGAACACCGACTTCGCCGCGTTCATCGGCGCCCAGTCCCTCCAGAAGCCCGCGGAGTACAGCGACCCCGACGCCACGGCCAACGCCAACCTGGCGGCGCGCTTCCCCTATCTCTTCGCGAGCTGCCGGTTTGCCCACTACTTGAAGTGCATCGTGCGGGACAAGATCGGGTCGTTCAAGGAGCGCGAGGAGATGCAGCGCTGGCTCCAGGACTGGATCCTCCAGTACGTGGACGGGGACCCCGCCCACTCCAGCGAGGAGACCAAGGCCATGAAGCCCCTGGCGTCCGCCGAGGTGGTGGTGGAGGAGGTGGAGGGCAACCCCGGCTACTACACCTCCAAGTTCTACCTGCGGCCCCATTACCAGCTCGAAGGGCTCACGGTGTCGCTGCGGCTCGTCTCGAAGCTGCCCTCGGCCAAGGGGGGCGGATAGGGGGTGAATGGGGCGCCGGGGCCCCGGGGCGCACCCCGGCAGAAACGGCAAGTGCGGTTCTGGAGCGCGAGCAGTCGCGGAAAGGAGAAGGGCCATGGCGATGGACATGTTCATCAAGATCGGCGACATCAAGGGTGAGTCCCAGGACTCCAAGCACAAGGACGAGATCGACGTGCTCGCCTGGAGCTGGGGCATGTCCCAGTCGGGCACGTTTCACGGAGGGGGGGGCGGGGGCGCCGGCAAGGTGAGTGTGCAGGACCTGTCCTTTACCAAATGGGTAGACAAGGCCTCTCCGGTGCTCTTCCTCATGTGCTGCAACGGCAAGCAGTACCCGGAGGCGCTCCTAACCGTGCGCAAGGCGGGGGAGAAGCCCCTGGAGTACCTGAAGATCAAGATGGAGAAGGTGATGGTCACCTCCGTCTCCACGGGCGGGAGCGGCGGGGAGGACCGACTGACCGAGAACGTGACGCTCAACTTTGCCAAGTTCTCCTGCGACTACGTCCCCCAGAAGCCCGACGGCTCCGGGGACGCGGCCGTGAAGATGGGCTGGGACATCGCGAAAAACGAGAAGGTGTGAGAGCAGCCGGGTCGCTCCGCCCCAGGGGGCGGCCCGGCGCCCTCGAGCAGGAGAGAGCGCCCCATGCTTGCGGAGCAGCACCTCAAGGAGGGAAACCCCGGAGAAGCCCTGGCTGCGCTCCAGCGGGCGGTGCGGGGCGACCCCGGCAACGCCAGGCTTCGCATCTTCCTCTTCCAGTTGCTCGCCGTCCTGGGGCAGTGGGACCGGGCGCTGAACCAGCTCACGGTGGCGGGAGAGCTCGACGCCGGCGCTCTGGCCATGGTGCAGACCTATCGGGAGGCGCTTCGCTGCGAGGCGCTGCGCGCCCAGGTGTTTGGGGGCCACCGCTCCCCGCTCCTCTTCGGGGAGCCGGAGCCCTGGCTCGCGCTCCTGGTCGAAGCCGTGCGCGTGGGGGCGCAGGGGAAGCACGCTCAGGCCCAGGCGCTGCGGGACGAGGCCTTCGACGGGGCGCCGGCCACCTCCGGCGAGGCGGACGGCACCCGGTTTGCCTGGATCGCCGACGCGGATCCGCGCCTGGGGCCGGTCCTCGAGGCCATCGTCAACGGGCGCTACTACTGGGTTCCCTTCCACCGGATCGCCGAGCTCCGCATCGAGGAGCCCGCCGACCTGCGCGACGTGGTGTGGACGCCCGCGGCCTTCCGGTGGGTCAACGGGGGCGAGAGCGTGGGGCTGATCCCCACCCGCTACCCCGGGTCGGAGGCGAGCGAAGACCCCCGGATCGTGCTGGCGCGCCGCACCGAGTGGGCCCAGGAGGATGGCCAGTTCGCGGGGCTCGGGCAGCGGATGCTCGCCACCGACGGCGGGGAGCATCCGCTCATGGCGCTGCGCTCGGTCGTGCTGGATGCGCCGGAGAGTGCCGCCTGATGGCGGAGACCGGCCGCCGGCAGGAGCGCCTGCAACCTTCCCTCCTGGACCGCCTCACCGACGACGAGCCCCAGAAGCAGGTGGAGGCCCGGGAGCGGCGCGTGCTCTCCATCGGGAAGCTCCGGGAAGGGGTCAAGCGCGACCTCTCCTGGCTGCTCAACTGCGGCAATCTGGAAGCGGCACAGGACCTCTCGGCCTTCCCCCTGGCGGCCCGCTCCGTGCTCAACTACGGCGTGCCGGATCTCGCCGGCCGCACCGCGGCGAGCGCCGATCTGAGGGAGGTGGAGCGGGCGCTCCGGCAGGCCATCTGGGACTTCGAGCCGCGCATCCTGCGAAACTCCCTCTCGGTGCGGGCAGTGGAGAGCGCGGACGACGCCTCCCACAACGTCATCGCCTTCGAGATCGAGGGTGAGCTCTGGGCCGAGCCGGTGCCCCTGCACCTGCTCCTGCGCACCGAGTTCGACCTGGAGGCGGGGAGCGCCCGGGTCACCGAGTCCCGGGGGAGCGGCGGCTGATGGACCCCCGTTTGCTGCGCTACTACAACCGGGAGCTCCAGTTCGTCCGGGAGATGGGCGGGGAGTTCGCCAAGGAGTTCCCGAAGGTCGCCGCCCGGCTCGGCCTGGAAGGCCTGGAGTGCAGCGACCCCTACGTGGAACGTCTCCTGGAGGGGTTCGCCTTTCTCACCGCCCGGGTGCAGCTCAAGCTCGACGCGGAGTTTCCCCGGTTCACCCGGCACCTCCTGGAGCTCGTCTATCCCCACTATCTGGCCCCCACGCCCTCCATGGCGGTGGTGGAGCTCCAGCCCGACCCCACCGAGGGAAGCCTCCAGGAGGGCTTCGTGGTGCCCCGGGGCAGCGCGCTGCGCACCCCGCTCGCCAAGGGCGAGCAGACCCCGTGCGAGTACCGCACAGCCCACGACGTGACCCTCTGGCCCCTGGAGCTCGCCGAGGCCGCCTACGTGACCGGGGGTGGGGGCGCCTTCGGGGCGGGGGCCGTCCCGGGGGTTCGGGCGGGTCTTCGGCTGCGCCTGCGCACCACGGGGGGGGGCTCCTTCGACAAGCTGCGCCTGGATCGCCTCGCGCTGTACCTGCGGGGAACGAGCGAGCTGCCCTTGCAGCTCTACGAGCGCGTCGCGGCCAACGGCGTCGGGGTGCTGGTTCAGCCGGGGGGCCGGTCCCCCGCTTGGCGGGAGGTGGTGCCCCGCTCCCGGATCCGGTGCCTCGGCTTCGAGGATGCCGAGGCGCTCCTGCCCTGGGGTCCCCGGTCGTTCCAGGGTTATCGGCTGCTCCAGGAGTACTTCGCGTTCCCCGAGCGCTTCCGGTTCATCGAGGTCGGCGGGCTCGGAGAGGCGGTGCGCCGCTGTCGGGAGGACCTTCTGGAGGTCACGGTGCTCCTCGACCGCAGCGATCCCTTTCTGGAGAGCGCGGTGGACCGCACCCAGTTTGCCCTCTTCTGCACCCCGGCCGTAAACCTGTTTCCCAAGCAGGCCGACCGGATCCACCTGGGGGAGCGCGACCACGAGTACCACGTGCTGCCCGACCGGACCCGCCCCCTGGACTTCGAGGTGTACCAGGTCACCGGTGCGGTGGGCTACGGCACCGGCGCCGACCAGAAGCAGGAGTTCCTCCCCTTCTACGGCGCCCGGGACGCGGCCGGGGTCGGAGAACACCGGGCCTACTTCACCCAGCGCCGGGAGCCCCGTCTTCTCTCGGCCAAGCAGCGCCGGTACGGCGCCCGTTCTCCCTACACGGGGAGCGAGGTCTTCCTGTCCCTGGTGGACGCCGACGAGGCGCCCTACCGCTCGGAGCTGCGCCAGCTCGGGGTGGGCACCTGGTGCACCAACCGGGATCTGCCCCTGCAAGTGGCCGTGGGCCAGGGGCGCACCGACTTCACCCTGCAGACGAGCGCCCCCGTGCGCGCCGTGCGCTGCTTGGCGGGGCCCACCAAGCCCCGGCCTTCCCACGCGGATGGGGAGACGGCGTGGCGCCTCATCAGCCACCTCTCGCTCAACTATCTGTCCCTCACCGACAGCGGTGAAAAGGAAGGAGCGGGGGCGCTGCGGGAGCTCCT
Source organism: Thermodesulfobacteriota bacterium (assembly GCA_040756475.1). Lineage (NCBI taxonomy): Bacteria > Pseudomonadati > Thermodesulfobacteriota > Thermodesulfobacteriota bacterium. The sequence continues at coordinate 36,568 of JBFLZB010000003.1, read as the reverse complement.
GGCCCTGTACAGCCCGGGGGAGGCCGGTGTCCGAAAGCAGATCGAGGGCGTGCGCTCGGTCTCCTGCGCACCCATCCACCGGAGGATTCCCCGGCCGGGCCCCGTGAGCTTCGGGCGGGGGCTCGAGGTCACCGTCACCCTGGACGAGGCCGCCTTCGGGGGCAGCGGGGCCTTCCTGCTGGGGGCCGTCCTGGAGCGCTTCTTCGCCCGCTACGTGGCGATCAACTCGTTTACCGAGACCGTGCTTCGCACCTTGGATCGCGGCGAGGTCTTCCGATGGCCGGTGAAGCTGGGCCAGAGGCCCGCGCTGTAGCGTTTCTGCGGGCACTGGAGGAGGAACCCTACCGTTTCGGCTTCTTCTCGGCGCTACGCCGCCTGGAGTGCGCCCACGAGGACCGTCCCCGGCTGGGCCAGTCGGCCCGGGCGAGCGCCGACCCGGTGCGCCTGGGGCAGGAGCCGAGCTTGGCCTTTGCGCCCGCCGCCCTGGCTTCCTTCCGTTCGGGGCCGTCCGACGGGCCGGCCCGCCTGGAGGTCTTCTTCCTGGGGCTCTTCGGGCCCAACGGGCCGCTGCCGCTCCACCTCACCGAGTACGCCCGAAACCGGCTGCGCCAGAACGACGACCCCACCTTCGCCCGGTTCGCCGATCTCTTCCACCACCGCCTCCTGTCCGTCTTCTACCGCGCCTGGGCCAATGCCCAACCCACCGTGGAGTTCGACCGGCCCGAGGCCGACCGCTTCGCCCTCTACGTCGGGTCCCTGTGCGGCCTGGGGATGCCCTCCTTGCGGCACCGGGATGCCCTGCCCGATCTCGCCAAGCTCCATTACGCCGGGCAGTTCGCGTGCCACACCCGGCACGCGGATGGGCTGCGGGCGCTCGTCTCCGGGTATTTCGGGATGCCCGTGGCCATCGAGCCGTTCGTCGGCCAGTGGATCGAGCTCCCCGAGAGCTCCCGCTGCCGTCTGGGGGAGTCGCCCGACACGGGCACCCTGGGCGCCACCGCCATCGCCGGGGCCCGGGTGTGGGACTACCAGCAGAAGTTCCGGATCGTCCTGGGGCCGCTGACCCTGGCCGACTACCAGCGGATGCTCCCGGGGGGCGAGAGCCTGCGGCGCCTGAGCGCCCTGATCCGGGGCTACATCGGCGACGAACTCGCCTGGGACGTGAAGGTCGCCCTGAAGAAGGAAGACGTGCCCCCCCTGCGCTTGGGCGAGGGGGCCCAGCTGGGCTGGACCACCTGGTGTACCACCGCGCCCCTTCAAGAGGACCCGGCGGAGCTCTACCTGGATCCGCTCGGGGCGGGGCCGTAACCCGCGCACCTTCCGCACCCGCAAGGGAGTTGACCCATGAGTGACATCAGCCGCGTCGCCCTGTTCGGCAAGCTCAATCGCCTGGGCTACCAGGCCATCGAGAGCGCCACGGTCTTCTGCAAGATGCGGGGTAACCCCTACGTGGAGCTCGTCCACTGGATCCACCAGATCCTCCAGCTGCCCAACTCCGACCTCCACGGCATCGTCAAGCACTTCGGCCTGGAGCCGTCGCGCCTGGCCCGGGACCTCACCGAGACCCTGGACCGGCTGCCCCGGGGCTCCACCTCCATCTCGGACCTCTCTTCCCACCTGGAGGAGGCCGTGGAGCGGGGCTGGGTCTATGGGACGCTGCTCTTCGGGGAGTCCCAGGTCCGCACGGGCCACCTGGTGGTGGGCATCCTCAAGACCAAGGGGCTCACTCATGCGCTCCTGGGGATCTCTGCGGAGTTCGGGAAGGTCAAAGTGGATGCCTTGACCGACCGCTTTGCCGAGGTGGTGGCCGGCTCCCCCGAGGCCGCCCTCTCCGCCCAGGACGGCTTCCGGGTGGGGGGCGGGGCCGCACCCGGCGAGGCCAGCGGCGCCATGCCCCCGCCCCAGCTCGGCAAGCAGGAAGCCCTGCACCGATTCTCGGTGGACTTGACCGAGCGGGCCCGCAAGGGGGAGCTCGACCCCATCGTGGGCCGGGACAACGAGATCCGCCAGATCGTCGACATCCTCATGCGGCGGCGCCAGAACAACCCCATCCTCACCGGCGAGGCCGGGGTGGGAAAGACGGCGGTGGTGGAGGGGTTTGCGCTGCGCATCGCCGCGGGCGACGTGCCGCCGCCGCTCCGGGACGTGGTCCTGCGAAACCTCGACGTGGGCCTCCTCCAGGCGGGGGCGAGCATGAAGGGGGAGTTCGAGCAGCGCCTGCGCCAGGTGATCGAGGAGGTCCAGGCCTCGCCCCAGCCCATCATCCTCTTCATCGACGAGGCCCACACCCTGATCGGCGCCGGGGGCGCCGCCGGCACGGGGGACGCGGCCAACCTCCTCAAGCCCGCCCTGGCCCGGGGAACGCTTCGCACCGTGGCCGCCACCACCTGGGCCGAGTACAAGAAGCACATCGAGAAGGACCCGGCGCTCACCCGGCGCTTCCAGGTGATCCAGGTCCCCGAGCCCAGCGAAGACAAGGCCATCCTCATGATGCGGGGGCTGGCCTCGACCCTGGAGAAGCACCACCGGGTGCAGGTGCTCGACGAGGCCCTGGAGGCCGCGGTGCGCCTCTCCCACCGCTACATCCCTGCCCGGCAGCTCCCGGACAAGTCCGTGAGCCTCCTCGACACCGCCTGCGCCCGGGTGGCCATCAGCCAGCACGCCGTCCCCGCCGAGGTGGACGACAGCCGCCGGCGCATCGAGGCCCTGGAGACCGAGCTCGAGATCATCGGGCGCGAGAAGGCCGTGGGGGTCGAGACCGCCGCCCGGGAGTCGGAGGCTTCCGAGAAGCTTGCCGCAGAGGGGGAACGGCTCGCCGGCCTGGAGGAGCGGTGGAAGGCGGAAAAGGACCTCGTGGACCGCATCCTGGAGCTGCGCGCGACGCTGCGGGGCAGAATCGGCGTGGTGGAGGGCACCGAGAGCGACCTGGAGAAGGCGGCAGAGGCCGCGGCCCAGGCCGTGTCGGTGGACGCGGGGCCGGCCGACGAACCGCCGGCGGAGAAGCCCGAGGAGCTGTTGCAGCAACTTCGCGACGTGCAGGCACAACTCGCGGCTCTGCAGGGGGAGCGGCCCCTCATCTTGCCCAGCGTCGACGCCCAGGCCGTGGCCTCGGTGGTCGGCGACTGGACCGGCATTCCCGTGGGGCGCATGGTCCGAAACGAGATCGAGACCGTGCTCAAGCTCCCCGACCTCCTGGAGCAGCGCATCGTGGGCCAGCGCCACGCCCTGGAGATGATCGCCAAGCGCATCCAGACCTCCCGGGCGAGCCTCGACAACCCCAACAAGCCCATCGGCGTCTTCCTCCTGGCCGGCACCTCGGGGGTGGGGAAGACCGAGACCGCGCTGGCCCTGGCCGAGGTGCTCTACGGCGGGGAGCAAAACGTCATCACCATCAATATGAGCGAGTTCCAGGAGGCCCACACGGTCTCCACCCTCAAGGGGGCCCCCCCCGGCTACGTGGGCTACGGGGAGGGGGGCGTGCTCACCGAGGCCGTGCGGCGCCGGCCCTACAGCGTGGTGCTCCTGGACGAGGTGGAAAAAGCCCACCCCGACGTCCACGAGATCTTCTTCCAGGTCTTCGACAAGGGCTGGATGGAGGACGGGGAGGGCCGGGTCATCGACTTCAAGAACACCCTGATCCTCCTCACCACCAACGCGGGCACCGAGCTCATCACGAGCGTGTGCTCCGACCCGGACCTCCTGCCCGACCCGGAGGCCCTGGGCAAGGCCCTGCGCGAGCCCCTCCTCAAGGTCTTCCCCCCCGCCCTCCTCGGGCGCCTCGTGGTCGTCCCCTTCTACCCCCTCACCGACGAGGTCATCGGCCTCATCACCCGACTCCAACTCGGACGCATCCAGAAGCGCATCGCCCAGAACCACAAGGTGCCTTTCATGTACAGCGACGAGGTGGTGAAACTGATCGTGAGCAGGTGCACCGAGCTCGAGAGCGGCGGCCGCATGGTTGACGCGATTCTCACCAACACCGTGCTGCCGGCCCTGAGTCAGGAGATCCTCACGCACATGATGGAGGGTCAGCCGGTGGCACGGGTCGAGGTGACGGTGGAGGGAGGAGAGTTCGCGTACTCTTTCGACGGAGAGCCTGTGAAAGAATCGTCGCGAGCAGACCGGGGTGCGAGGCGCGCATGAGCGAACGACGAGACATATCAAGTAGATAGGCGAGGAGTGAGCGAGTGCGCAACGAAGCAATCCGGTCGCACAGCAGATTGTTTCACAGGCTCTGAGGTTGCTGACCCACGACGCGAATTGGCACGTCGTGTACCAGGTCGCATTCGGCTAGCGGTGGGGGAGGGAGTATCCATTCGCTCCGGGACCGGGTATGGGACCGGGAGCGCGACGGCGGAGCGGATCCGTGCGTGTTGAAGAAGGCTCGCGCGACCCACTCCACTGACGAGGACGGAGAGATCTCATGTTGACTGCGTCGAACTTGGTGGCAAGCGGTGTCGGCTGCACAATCAAGATGACCTGCAAGGCCAAGATCAAGGAAGGCAGTGGGCTTCCCGGATTCGGCGCCGAGGCCATGATGTACGATGGTCCCGTGGACGGCGACCTCTCGGGCGGGGTCCTGTCGCTGGAGGCGTGCAGCCTCGCGGGCGCAAACGGGACCTTCATCCGCAACAAGGACAACAAGGTCACGATCGGTGTCGCCGTGGCCGGCGGCTTCATCGTGAGTGACCAGTTCGGCGGCTGTGACCTGACGATTCTGCGAAATCCCGCCGGCGCCATCCTCGGCGCGCACGTCTACAGCAACGAGGCCTGTCGGGCCTGCATCGCTTCGCCGCCTGCGGGTTGGCGCGTCGTCGGAACGTGGCAGAGCAAGGGATACCAGGACAAGTGGCCGGGAATCGGCGGTCTCTTCGCGTTCGCCTTCATCGAAGGCTCCCAGGTCAAGGTCGTTGCCTTGGCACTGAAGGGATACCCCGGCAAAGTGAGCCACGTGGAGTTGGCCGACACCTTCGATCTCTAGACGCAGCTCGGGAAGGAAGGGAGGACATCCATGCCTGATAGCCTCCATGAACTGCAGTCGGCCACCACGTTCGCCGGGTGGGGTAGGACCTTGTGGAACCGCTGGAACACGATTGGGTCTGTGGGGACGCGAGTCGCCGACCGGCAGGCGTATGTGACGAGGTGCGTGCGCGGCATGCTCCGGAACATCAATGTCCACCCTTGTGGGGTGACCTATAGCGTCGGGGCCGACGGGGGAAGCATGTCTCGGTCAGACTGGGAGATCGATGTCTCGTCTCCCAACTTCAACAACAACAACATCACCCTGAATGCGTTCTGTGAGATACTGAAGACCGCCTACCATGAGATGAGGCACATCGAGCAATACTACCGGATCGTGCAATCCTTGTGCTTGGGAATCAATGAGTGGCGGGGCGATGAGGCGAAGAAACTAGCGCGCACGTCGACCGGTGCCGAGGTCGAAGACCGCGTCGGGGTGCAGGCTGCCGGGGCGACGCATGCCATCGGAAACCTCAATCGCTATGACGGCTTTGCCTACACGCAGAGGATGGGTCACTGTGTCCTCGGATCGGTTCCAGGCCGCCCAAACGACAACTGGTCCAATACGGTCGACGAGTGGTATCTACGACGATTCAAGAGTGACAGAAAAGTGTGGGGGCAGCGAGGCCTGGATGCTCAGGTCGGGACGCTGATGGATGTTCAATTTTACAAGAGGGGAGAGCTGGATATCGACACCGTGGCGCTGGAGAAGAGGCTGTACAGTCAGTTGGCGTCGAGATGGAGCAATTTCGCAAATCTGAAAAATGCGGGACGACAGGATCCCGCCTTTGGCGGCTGAGCGCGTGCCCCAGTAGCCAGGAAGCTACGGCCATGCCGGATTTGCTGGTGAAACTCTACGACGTCCCCGTTCCAGAGTCGCGGGCTGTGGGACCTGGGGGGCAGGGGTGCACCGTCCGCCCCGCCAGGGCTTACGAGAAGCACCGGGTCGTGGGATGGGTGCGGGAGACCTTCGGGGAGGGGTGGGCGAGCGAGGCCGACGTGGCCTTCGGGAACCGGCCCATCTCCTGCTTCGTGGCGACGAAGGACGGGGAGCTCCAGGGTTTTGCTTGCTACGACGCCACCTGCCGGGGGTTCTTCGGCCCCCTGGGGGTCGCGGAGGGGGCGCGGGGCGCCGGCATCGGGAAGAGGCTGCTGCTGGCGTGCCTCCATGCCATGGCCTGCGTAGGCTACGCCTACGCCGTGGTGGGGGGTGTGGATGCTCCCGAGTTCTACGCCAAGGCCGTGGGCGCGATCGAGATCTCGGGTTCCACGCCCGGCATCTACCGGGACCGGCTCCGGTGAGCCGCCGTGGCTGAGATGGAAGCCGGATCCCGTGGCCTGGAGCCAGGGCAGGGCACGACGGAAGCCCTCACCGCCGCCGACGCCCTGCGGCTGGCCACAGCCCTGCACCAGCAGGGACGGCTGTCCGACGCCGAGGCCCTTTATCGGCGCATCCTCGAGGCCGTGCCCGAAGACCCGGGGGCGATGCACTTCCTCGGGGTCCTCCGGCACCAACTGGGGTACGACGAGGAGGGGCTCTCCCTCATCCGGCGCGCGCTCCAGGTGGACCCCTCCTACGCCGATGCCCACTGCAACCTGGGCAACGTGCTCAAGCAACTGGGGCGGTTCGAGGAGGCGCAGGGCTGCTATCGCCACGTGATCCGGCTCGAGCCGCGGCACGCCGGCGCCCACAACAACCTCGGGGTGGTTCTCAAGGTGCAGGGGCGGCTCGAGGAGGCGGAGGCAGCCTACCGGCGGGCCATTGCGCTCCATCCTGACCATGCGGACGCCCATCACAACCTGGGCAACGTGCTCAAGCGGCAGGGGCGGCTCGCGGAGTCCCTGGGTGCCTACCGGCGCGCCATCGCTTTGAACCCCCGGCACGCCGACGCGCGCAAGTTCCTGGGCCTGGCCCTTCGGGCGGCGGGAAGGGTAGAAGAAGCGGTGGCCGTCTTTCGGGACTGGGCCTCGTGCGAGCCGGAGAACCCCGTAGCCCGCCACCTCTTCGCTGCCTGTGCCGGAGGGGACGCGCCCCCCAGGGCTTCGGACGCCTACGTGGCGACCGTGTTCGACCGCCTGGCGGACAGCTTCGACGAGCACCTGGCCGACCTGGAGTACCATGCCCCCGCGTTGGTCGCGGAGGCGGTGCGCCGGGCCGCGCCGGGGCCGGCCGGAGCCCTGGACGTCCTCGACGCCGGGTGCGGGACCGGGCTGTGCGGGGCATTCCTGCGCCCGTACGCGCGGTCCCTGAGCGGGGTGGACCTCTCGCCGGGAATGCTGGCCCGGGCGCGCCGGCTGAGCGTCTACGACGAGCTCTTCCAAGCGGAGCTCACGGGCTTCCTCGGGGAGATTTTGGCCCGCTACGACCTGATCGTCTCCGCCGACACCCTGTGTTACTTCGGGGACCTGGAGGCGGTCTTCGCCGCGGCGCAAAGGGCCCTGCGGCCCGGGGGGCTGCTGGTCTTCACCGTGGAGCGGCAGGCCGAGGCCGGGCCGGGATTTCGCCTGGAGCCCCACGGCCGGTACACCCACGGGGAGACGTACGTCTGCCGGGCACTCTCGGAGGCGGGCCTGGTCGTCGAGTCGGCCGAGGGAGCCGTGTTGCGCAAGGAGGCGGGGGAGCCCGTGGAGGGGCTCGTCTTCACCGCACGCAGGGCGACATCCCCCGTAGGTCCCTGAGGGGGTGACGCTGCTCCTTCGGCCTGCGGTCCTCCGGCGCGATGCGGGGTGCGTCGGGTACTGTGCGCGACGAGGGCCGCGGTTGCCACGGGGCTCCGATGCTGGCATCATGGCGCCGAGATCGTGTCTGGGTGGGACATTTTTCCGGCTGGGGGTGCGGCTCGAAACTCCCCGTGGCCGGGTGGGGAAGGTCGATGGACCGACACTCCCGGGTCTGGGTCGCGGTGCTGTGCTTCCTCCTGGGAGCGTGCGCCGGTGCGCCGCCGTCCCGGGAGGCCCAGGTGGCCCCGCCGGCGCCTCCCGAACCGGTTCCCGTCGCCGAGCCGTCGCCCGCCGTTCCAGAACGACCGACCGTAGACACCGGTGCCGCGCGACCCGTGCCGCGACCCGAGCCCGTTCGTCCCCCCCCTCCCGCGCCGCCTCCCGCTCTCCTTCCCGAAGGGGAGCGGTTCCTCTGCCCGCCCGGCGACACCGTCACCGCCCGAAAGCGCTGGCTCAATGCCGTGAACGCGCTCCAGGGGGGCGATGCCGCCGGGGCCCGCACCGAGCTCCATCTGGCCCTGTGCCGGGAACCCGAGAACAAGACCGCCCTGAGCCTGCTCCAGCAGATCGAACAGCCCCCGGAAGCCCTCTTCGGGCCGGAGTGGACCGAGTACACGGTGCAGCCCGGCGACACCCTGTCGAAGATCTCCGAGAAGTTCTTGGGCGATCCCCTTCTCTTCTACGGGGTGGCCCGTTACAACCGCATCGAGAACCCGAGCCTTCTCAAGGCCGGCCAGGTGGTGCGCGTGCCGAAGAGCCGCGTCCCAGAGCCCCCCGCGGCGCGCCCGCCGCCGCCCGCTGCTGCGGTTGCGCCCAGCGTTCAGAAGGAACCGGCGGTGCGCGCACCCGTCGCCCCGGCCGATCGCATGGCACCGTCGGTGTCGGCGATCCCTCCCGGAGGCACCTTCGAGGGATCGGTGACGGTCATCTTGAGCGCCTCGGACGACACCGATCCGGCGCCGGTGATCCGGTACACCCTGGACGGTGCGACCCCCGATGCCCGCGCGCGAATCTACGACGGCCCGCTCCGGGTCGAGAAGACCGCAACGCTCCGGTACGCGGCGTTGGACGCCGCAGGCAATGTCTCGGCGACCCGCTCCGAGACGTACACCATCGGGGTGGCGGAGAAGTACCGGGAGGAGCGGCAGTGGATCGCCCAGGGGCAGTACGCGCGAGCCCTCGCGAGCCTGGAGGCCGCCCTGGCCCGGGAATCCGGGGACGCCCAGGCGCGGGAGCTCCTGGTCTCGGCCTCCCTCTCCCACGCCCGGGACCTGGGGGGGGAGGGCCGCTGGGCGGACGCCCAGGCGGTCCTGGAACGGGCTGCGGCGGTGGCCCCGGGAGACCCCGGGGTGCAGGCGAAGCTACGGGAGGCCGAGAGGCGTGTCGGGGTGGAGCAGATCTACCAGAACGGCGTCCGGGCCGCCCAGGTGGGCGAGCCGGAGAAGGCCTACTCGGCGTTCCAGAAGGCCCTCGAGCTCGACCCCGGCCACGGCCCCGCGAAGGAGGGTCTGGCCCAGGTCAAGCGAGACGCCGTGGAGGTCCACAGCAAGCGGGCCCTGGCCGCTTTCCGGCGCCAGGAGCTCGACGTGGCCATCTCGGAGTGGGACCAGGCGCTCGCCATCGACCCCGACAACGAGCTTGCGAAGCTTCGCCGCGCCGAGGCCGCCGATCTCAAGGCGCGCTTCGAGCAGCTCCAGCGGAAGGGGGCCCAGTAGCCCGCCCCCGATTCCTCGCGTGCGCCACGCTTCCCCGTCGGAGGCATCCTGCCCGGAAAGGACGGTGAGTCGTGTCCGAAGCTGCCAGAGCCTCGGTGCGCCTCCTTGGGTGCCTTCACACCCTGGCCCGGGAGCGGGGGCAGCCCTCCGAGCTGGAGGTGTCCCTGCCCCCCGAGGGCAAGCGGGCGGACGACGTTGCACGGCAGCTCGGCCTTCCCCTGGAGAAGATCGAGGCGGTCTTCTGCAACCGGGTGGTGCGAGAGCTCGACCACGTGCTGCGCCCCGGCGACCGGGTGGCCTTCGTTCCCCGCGGCACTCCCGGCCCCCACCGCTTCACGCTGGGCATCTACGCGGCCGGCCGGGGAGAGATTCCCGAAGGGGAGGCGCCCAGGTAGCCCGCGCCAATTCCTCGCAGGCGCGTCCGGCGCAGCACCCGAGAGGAGGTCCCCGCCGCCTCCGGATCCTATGCTGCCCCAAACGGCACCAGGTCTGCCCCGCCGTCGGCCCTCCGGTCTCCGCGAAGCAGCTCCATGTGCCGCAGCACCGCGAAGGCCCGTTCCACCTCGGCCGGCCGGACCCCCAGGAGGGAGGCGGCCGCCTCCTTGGGGACCCGTCCCCTTTGGGACACGAGGTCGTAGAGGGCCTTTTCCAGCCCCTTCAGCTCCCCGGTGCCTCCCGCGTCCTTGGCCCCCTTGGCGAGCTTCACCGCCCAGGGGTCGCACGCCTTGGCGGGGCTCAGGGCGTCCATCAGGCAGTCTTCGCAGAGTCTCTGGCCCCCGCGACTCACCGCTTCGTCTGCGCTCACCTGCGCACCGCATCGGTCACACCGCATCTGGGTTCCTCCTCCTTTCGCGTTCCGCGTGGTCTTGCCGGGCAAGGGGCTCCAGAAACGTGCGGCTTCAGCCCCGGACGAAGAGAGCCAGGTAGGCGTTCGGTCCCAGGTCCACCACCCTCGGCTCGGCGAAGCCGAACGGGGTCACGAGCGCCGCGAGGTCGCCCGGGGACAGGCGGATGGCCACCGGGGGGCCGTGTTCCGTCGGGATCTTCTTGAACTCCACCACCGCGAGCCAGCCCCGGGGCCGGAGTATCCGGGATGCCTCGGCGAGCGCCGCGGCGGCCTCTCCCCTCTCGGCCAGGTCGTGCAGGACCGTGGCCAGGAGGACGAGGTCGATGCGGGCGTCGGGCACGGCGCCCAGGTCGGCCAGATCCCCCGTGTCGGCCGTTACGTGCTCCAGCCCCCGCTCCCGGGCCCCGCGCCGCAACTTCTCCACGCCTTCCGCCCAGAGGTCGACCCCGTGCACCGACGCGCCGGCAGGAAGGCGCTCGGCCAGGGCCAGGGTGTACCGGCCTGCGCCGCACCCGAGGTCCAGCGCGCGGCGCACCGATGGGAGCGGGAGCGCGGCGAAGAAGCGCTCCTCGTCGATCAGTCCGAAGCTGGATTTGCCCGCCTCGGCAGGGACCTGGGGCATGGCAGCTCCTCGGGGAACTCCGGCAAGGGGTAGCGAAACTGCCGCGGTACGGATGCGCGCCGATGCCTTCGAGTCACAAGCAACGTCGGGCTGCTGGCGCGCAGATATGTTACCTGCGGCGTCGCCCCGTGCGCTACCATGGGTGTCGCATCGGGAAGCGCCGGGGGCGTGGATCTGGTTCCGCCTCGTCCGCCCCATCGTCGCACGGGAACGGGCAGGCGGTTGGACGGGCATCCTACTGAATCGACGGGCTGCGAGAGGAAGGCGAAGATGGAAGATGTTCTGATCAGGAAGCGCGAGCGGCTGACGGCTGCCCTGCGGGAACTCGGTGGCGTCGTCGTCGGGTTCTCGGGTGGGGTGGATTCCACCTTCCTCCTGGCGGTGGCCCGGGAGGTCCTGGGGGACCGGGCCCTGGGGGTGACGGCCACTTCCGAGACGTACCCGGAGCGGGAGCGCCGGGAGGCGGAGGCGCTTGCCCGGGGCATGGGCGCCCGGCACCGGGTCATCGTCTCCGAGGAGCTCGACGTCCCGGGCTTTGCCGAAAACCCCAAGAACCGCTGTTACTTCTGCAAGAAGGAGCTCTTCGGGAAGCTCCGGGAAGTGGCCGACGCCGAGGGCCTGCCCCACGTGCTCGACGGCACCAACGCCGACGATCGGGGGGACTACCGCCCGGGCCGCCAGGCCGCCCGGGAGCTGGGGGTGCGGAGCCCCCTGGATGAGGCCGGCCTCACCAAGCAGGACATCCGGACGCTCTCCCGGGCCCTGGGGCTCCCCACCTGGGACAAGCCCGCGTTTGCGTGCCTCTCGTCGCGCTTCCCCTACGGGGTCCGCATCACGAAGGAGAAGGTCTCCCAGGTGGGGCGAGCGGAGGAGGCCCTGCGGGAGCTCGGCCTGCGGGTGCTCCGGGTGCGCCACCACGGCGACGTGGCCCGCCTGGAGGTGGGCCCGGAGGAGTTCGACCGGGTCGCCAACGGCCTGCGAGACCGGGTGGTGGCAGCCCTCAAGGCCGCCGGCTACGCCTACGTGGCCCTGGACCTGCAAGGCTACCGGACCGGCGCCATGAACGAGGTGCTGGAGGACCTTCGGCCCATGACGGGTGACGGGTGACGAACCCGATCCGACCGATCGGTCCCAAACTCCAACGGACAACGGACAACGGACAAGACGATGACCCCTGACCACCTGCGCCACCTTCTGGAAAGCCTCAAACAGGGGCAGATCTCCACCGACGACGCCCTCGGCCGCCTCAAGAGCTTCTCCTTCGAGGACGTGGGGTTCGCCAAGATCGACCACCAACGGCGCATGCGCAACGGTTACCCCGAGGTGATCTACGGGGAGGGGAAGACCCCGGCGCAGGTGGGGGAAATCTTCGCGCGCCTGGCCGGACACAACCCCAACGTGCTGTGCACCCGGGCGAGCCAGGCCGTGGCCGAGGCCGTGCAGGAGCGCGTGCCGGAGGCCCGCTATCACGGGCTGTGCCGCCTCGTGGAGCTGCGCCGGAGCACCGCGCCCCCGGTGGGCCTGGTGGCCCTGGCGGCGGCGGGGACCTCGGACCTACCCGTGGCCGAGGAGGCGGCCGTGGCCCTGGAGGTCTTCGGGAGCCGAGTGGAGCGGGTCTACGACGTGGGGGTGGCGGGCATCCACCGGCTCTTCGCCCACGGCGACGTGCTCCGGCGCGCCCACTGCGTGGTGGCCGTGGCCGGGATGGAGGGGGCGCTCCCGTCGGTCATCGGGGGGCTGGTGGACGTGCCGGTGATCGCGGTACCCACGAGCGTCGGGTACGGAACGAGCTTCGGGGGCATCACGGCGCTCCTGGCCATGCTCAACTCCTGTGCTTCGGGGATCAGCGTGGTGAACATCGACAACGGCTTCGGGGCCGCCTACCAGGCGGACATGATCAACAAGCTGGCCTGCGGCGCCCGGCACAAGGAGGAGGGGCGGTGAAGCGCATCCTCTACTTCGACGCCTGTGCGGGTGTGAGCGGCGACATGTTCGTGGGTGCGCTGCTCGACCTGGGGGCGAACCTGGAGACCGTGCAGCGCCACGTGGCTTCCCTGGGGGTGGAGGGCCTGGAGCTTCGGGCCTGCAGGGTGGAGCGCCGGGGTCTCGTGGGGACCAAGTTCGACGTGCTCGACCCCGGCACCGGGCACCCCGTGGACGAGCCGGCGGAGGGGGGCGGTCAGAGGCACGGACACGGCCGAGAACACGGACACGACGCCCTCCACCGGCACCACCACCCCAACCCGGCCCTCCCCGGCCACCACCGCCACCGCGGCCTGCCGGAGATTCGGGCGCTCATCCGGGGGGCGGGGCTTCCCGGGCCCGTGGCCGGCCATGCGGTCGCCGTCTTCGAGCTCCTGGCGGCCGCCGAGGCCAAGGTGCACGGGCGGTCCCCCGAGGAGGTCCACTTCCACGAGGTGGGGGCGCTCGATTCCATCGCCGACGTGGTGGCAGCCGCCTCGGCCTTTTGCCAAGTGGGGGCGGACGAGGCGTGGTGCTCCCCCGTCCACGTGGGGTCGGGTACCGTGCGGTGCGCCCACGGAGTCCTGCCGGTGCCCGCGCCTGCCACCCTGGAGCTCCTGCGGGGCGCCCCCATCTACTCCGACGGGGTCCGGGGCGAGCTCGCCACCCCCACCGGCGCCGCGCTCCTCAAGCACTTCTGCGCGGGCTTCGCACCCCTGCCCCCCCTCGTCGTGGAGCGGGTGGGGTACGGGGCGGGGAGCCGGGATTTTGGAGTACCGGGGCTCTTCCGAGCCACTTTGGGGATGGCCCTGGAGTCGGTTGCCCCTAGCCAGGCCGCGAATCTCGGGTAGACTCCACGGCGCCTCGGATCTCGCGGTGTTTCGTCACCCCACTCCCACGGGAAAAGGAGGATCAGATGGCAGACCGGATCGTGCGCGTCAACATGAGGACCCGGAAGATCACGGAGGAGCCCATACCCGCCCAGTGGGCCGCGTTCGGCGGCCGGGCCATGACCTCGGCCATCGTCTCCCAGGAGGTGCCCCCCACCTGCCCGCCGCTGGGCGCGACCAACAAGCTCGTCTTCGCTCCGGGGCTCCTGGGCGGCTCCTCGGCGGTCCAGTCGGGCCGGATCTCGGTGGGGGGCAAGAGCCCGCTGACCGGGACGATCAAGGAGTCCAATGCAGGCGGGCAGCCCGGGCAGATTCTCGGCCGGCTCGGCATCCGGGCCCTGGTCATCGAGGACAAGCCCGAAGATCCCGCCAAGCTCTACACCCTGGTGCTCAAGAAGGACGGGATCTCCCTGGTGGAGAGCCCGGAGCTCAAGGAGCTCGGCAATTACGACGCGGTGAAGAAGCTCACGGCCAAGTATGGCGAAAAGAAGATGGGCTACATCACCATCGGCATGGCGGGCGAGTGGGGCCTCACCGCGGCCTCGATTGCCTGCACCGACCCGGAGCTGCGGCCCACCCGCCACGCGGGCCGCGGCGGGCTGGGGGCGCTCATGGGCTCCAAGCGGCTCAAGGCCATCGTGTGCGACGACAACGGCACGTCCATGAAGGAGCCCAAGGACAAGGCGCGGCTGAGCGAGGCGTCCCGCAAGTTCGCCAAGATCTTGAAGGACCACGCGGTCACCGGCGAGGGGCTCCCCACTTACGGGACCAACGTGCTCCAGAACATCATCAACGAGGCCGGCGGGCTCCCCACCAAGAACTTCCGGCTCGGGAGCTTTGAAGGGGCGTCCAAGATCTCGGGCGAGGAGCAGCACGACCGGATCGTGAAGCGGGGCGGCGACGGGAAGCTCCCCCATGGCTGCCACTCGGGTTGCATCATCCAGTGCTCGCGGATCTACGCGGACAAGGACGGCCACTACATTTCCAAGGGGCCCGAGTACGAGACCATCTGGGCCCACGGCACCAACTGCTGCATCGACGACCTGGACGCCATCGCACGCATGGACTACCTGGACGACGACATCGGGCTGGACACCATCGAGATGGGGGCCACCATCGGCGTGGCCATGGAGGCGGGGCTCGCGAAGTTCGGCGACGCCGGCGCGGCCATCCGGCTCCTGGAGGAGGTGCGCAAGGGCACCCCGCTCGGGCGCATCCTGGGCTGCGGAACCGACACCACGGGGCGATGCTTCGGGGTGGACCACATCCCCACGGTCAAGGGTCAGGCCATGCCGGCCTACGAGCCTCGGGCCATCCAGGGGATCGGCGTCACCTACGCCACCTCCACCCAGGGGGCGGATCACACCGCCGGGTACGCCATCGCCACCAACATCCTCAAGGTGGGGGGCTACGTGGACCCCTTGAAGCCCGAGGGGCAGGTGGACCTCTCCCGCAACCTCCAGATCGCCACGGCGGCGGTGGACTCCACGGGCCTTTGCCTCTTCGTGGCCTTTGCGCTCCTGGACAACCCCGACGGCCTGCCCCAGGCCTGCGAGATGATCAACGGCCTCTACGGCACCGAGCTCAAGGTGGACGACGTGGTGGAGCTGGGAAAGACGGTCCTCTCCATGGAGCGCAAGTTCAACCAGGCGGCGGGCTTCACCAACGCCCACGACCGGCTCCCGGACTGGATGCGCACCGAGAAGCTCGCGCCCCACAACACCGTGTTCACGGTGCCCGACGCAGAGCTCGATCAGGTCTTCAATTTTGTGAAATAGGTATTCCAGTGCCTACGGGGGCCCTCCGGGGCCCCCGTCTCTTTTCCATTGAGGCTCCCCATGGTGGTTCACCTCAAGTTCTTCGCAGGCCTGCGCGACTTCCTGCCCCCCGAGCCCGTTCCCTACCCGGCCGAGATACCCGGGGGCGCCACCGTGGGCGAGATTCTCGCGCGCTACCGGGTTCCCCTCGAAAAGCCCAAGATCCTCCTCGTGAACGGCCGCCATGCCACGTTGGAGCAGCCCCTGGCCGACGGCGATACCCTGAGCGTCTTTCCACCCGTGGCGGGGGGGTGAGGCCTCGCCCGTTCTGTTCGGCAACGGGCTGCTCTTCCTGCCGCCCATGGACACGGTGCAATGAACGACGACGGACGGGATCGGGAGGAGCTGGAGGCGCTGCGCCGCCGCATCGACGCCGCGGATGCGGCGCTGGTGGAGCTCCTGGCGGAGCGGCGCCGGGTCGTGGAGCAGGTCGGGGAGCTCAAGAGGGCTCGCGGGCTTCCCCTCTACCACCCGGCGCGCGAGGAAGATCTCATCTCGCGGCGGCGGGGGCAGGGGGAGGCGGCCGGCCTGGACCCGGACCTGGTGGAGGACGTGTTTCGGCGACTGCTGCGCTCGTCCCGGGTGGCCCAGTCCCGTTCCCTGGCATACCACGGCGTGCGTCCCGGCGCCGCGGTGCTCCTGGTGGGAGGGCAGGGGAGCATGGGCCGGGGGCTCCAGGGGTGGTTTCGCACCGCAGGGTACGAGGTGCGGGTGCTGGAGCGGGACGACTGGGAGCGGGCGGGTGAGCTGGCGGCGGGGGTGGATCTGGCGGTCCTGGCCGTTCCCATCGACGCCACCGCGGAAGCGGCCTCCCGCCTCGGACCCCATCTGGCGCCGGATTGCGTGCTGGCCGACATCACCAGCGTGAAGACCGGGCCGCTGCACGCCATGCTCGCGGCCCATCCGGGCCCCGTGGTGGGGCTCCACCCCATGTTCGGCCCCACCACGACCACCATGGACAAGCAGATCGTCGTGGTCACCCCGGGGCGCCGGGAAGAGGACTGCCTCTGGGTTCTCGAGCAGTTGGCCGCCTGGGGGGCGGTGCTGGTGCAGGCCACCGCCGAGGAGCACGACGAGGTGATGGCGGTGGTGCAGGCCCTTCGGCACTTTGCTTCTTTTGCCTTCGGGCAGTTCCTGTGCCGCCAGGGCGTGGCCCTGACCCGGACCCTGGATTTCTCGAGCCCGATCTACCGCCTGGAGCTCGGGATGGTGGGACGCCTCTTCGCCCAGGACCCGGGCCTGTATGCCGAGATCGTCTTCGCCACGCCCGAGCGCCGGGCGCTCCTGCGCCGCTACCTGGAGAGCGTGGCCGAGAATCTCGCCATGATCGAGACCGGGGACAAGGATGCCTTCGTCCGGGAGTTCCGGCGCATCTCCGAGTGGTTCGGCCCCTTCGGCGACCAGGCCATCCGCGAGTCGAGCTACCTCATCGAGAAGCTGGTGGAGAGGTTCTGACGACCTTCCGACGTGGAGTCGGGTAGCGCCGGCGTCCCGTACCCCGCTTACCACCCGGGGGGTGGCTCCAGGGGTTCCGGGGCCGTTGCCGCCCCTCGCAGCCGCGTGCTATAACCCCTCCCCACCCGGACCCGCGGGCCGACCATCCCTCCTTGCCCAGCGCGTCCTTGCGGTACTTCCTGCCGGGCCGGCGCGTTGCGCAACTGCCGGCGAGCCGGCTCGGGCGTCCGGCTTGCGTTTCTTCTGCCGGCTTCGACCGGGACGGGCGAAGCCGGCGGTGGGCGCCCCGGCACAGGCTTCGAGGCAGGAACCCCGTTGGAAACCGTCTTTGCGAGGTAGCGCATGCGGCACCGTTTCTTCTGCCTTCTGCTGGCTTTGGTCCTCGCAGCCGGTGTTGCCGCGGCCCAGGTTCCTTCGGGGGTCGACCCTGCCCAACTCCAGAACCTGGAGCGGCTTCTCGGTACCGGCGGGGTGCGGGGCCAGGACCCGCGAGCCGCTCCGAGCCAGCGGGAGCGGCCCTCTGCGGAACGCCGCCCCACGGAGGAAGAAGAGCTTCGGGTCAGCAACCGCAAGGTGTACGAGAGCCTGGTGCGGGACCTCTTCCGGGATCGGTTTCTCGACGACGACGAGAAGCGCTTCCTGGAGCTCAAGGCCCGGGAGCTCCAGATCGAGCCCCGGGAGGCGGCCGAGCTCGCCGAGAAGGTCACCCGGCAGGAGTCCGAGCGCTTTACGTACCTCCTGAAGCAGGTCCAGGCCCTGGCCGAGGAAGGGGAGGTCTCCGAGGACGACCGCCGGTTCCTGGTCATGCGGGCGCGGGACCAGGGAATGACCGACGCCGAGGGGGAGCGCCTGGTGGACCGGGTTCTGGAACAGCACCGGCGTAACGAGCTCTACCGGTCCATCCTGCTCGTCTTCCTCGAGGACGACTTCCTCGACACCTCGGAGGAGAAGCACCTCAAGGAGAGACGCAAGGCGCTGGGAGTCACCGAGGAGGAACATCGGGAGGCGCTGGAGGCAGCCCGGATCGAGCTGAGGGACGGGATTCGTGACGTCTTGTCCGGCATCCGCGCGCGGGGCGAGACGGTGGCCCGTGTGGAAGAAAAGCTCGAGCTCTATGGTCGCAAGCTCTTCGAGGCTCCGGCCGACGCCTTCATTCCTCCCGAGGGCATGCCGCCGCCGGACGGCTACCGGCTCGGTCCCGGCGACGAGTTGCTCGTAAGCCTGTGGGGGCGGCTCTCCGAGGAGCACGTCCTGCTGGTGGACGGTGAGGGGAGCGTCCAGTTCCCCAAGGTGGGCACGGTGCGCGTGGGGGGTCTCACCTACGCCCAGGCCCGCGCCTTGCTCCAGGCTCGGGCCGAGTCGATCACGGGGGTGAGCGCCGCGGTCTCCATGGGCCGGATGCGCGCCGTTCAGGTCTTCGTGGTGGGGGAGGTGGAACGCCCGGGGACCGTCACCCTCTCCCCCCTCTCCGGGGCCGTCCATGCCCTGATGGCGGCAGGCGGGCCCACACCCCTGGGGTCGCTGCGGGCCGTCACCCACCGCCGGGGGGGCCGAGCGGTCGGTACCCTCGACCTCTACGCCTTTCTCCAGGCCGAGGAGACAGCCGAGGGGCCGCCGCTCCAGAGCGGGGACGTGGTGATGGTGCCCAAGGCGCAAACGCTCGTGCACCTCCACGGCAAGGTGCGGCGGCCCGCGATCTACGAGCTGCGCGGAGGTGAGGGCCTTCGCGCCCTCCTGGCTCTTGCCGGCGGGCTGGACGCCGACGGGGATGCCGGGCGCGTCCGGGTGGAGCGCACCCTGGAGAACCGAAGCCGCGTCACCCTCGACGCCTCGCTCGCGGCCCCCGAACAGGATCTGATCCTCCTGGACGGCGACGTCGTGCGCGTGTACCCCCTGTCCCCGGAGCTGTCCAATAAGGTTTCGTTGTTCGGCCACGTCTATCAACCGGGCACCTACACCTTTCGCGAGGGCATGCGCGCCGCCGACCTGGTCGGTCCCGCCGAGCGACTCAAGCCCGAGGTGGATCTCTCCTACGCGGTGGTCCTGCGGCAGAGCGGCGACGCCCGGATGCCCGCGGTGCTTCCGTTCCGCCTGGGGGAGGCGCTCTCCTCTCGTGGGTCGGAAGACAACCTGCGCCTCGAGCCCCGGGACGAGGTCTACGTATTTCCCCGAGAGCAGTTCCGCCCCCCGCTGCGGGCCAGGGCCACTGGAAAGCTGCGAAACGCAGGCGTGTACCGCATCGCCGAGGGCAGCCGGGTGGCCGACCTGGCGCGCTTGGCGGGGGGGCTTGCGCCGGATGCCCTTCTCAGCCGTGCCGAGCTGCTGCGCTACCTTCCCGACCGCGCCCGCGAAACCCTGTACCTGAACCTGGCGCTGGCCCTGTCGGGCGACCCCGTCCAGAATCTCGTGCTCCAGGACGAGGACGAGCTGATCGTGCACAAGGCCTGGTCCGCGGTGCAGGAACCCACCGTGCTCGTCGAAGGGGAGGTCTTCCGCTTCAAGGAAAAGGTCCTTGAGCGACAGGACGAGAAGGCCAGACTCCCCTTCGAGGAGGCCGAGCTGGCCCGGGGGCTCTCCATCCGGGAGCGACTGGAGCGCAAGATCACCTCGGAGAAGACCGCGGAGGAAGCGGACCGGGCGGACGCGGAGGCGATGCGACGCGCCATCGCGGCAACCGGGGCGATGACGCCCTCGGGCCTGTTCGCCCGCCAGCGGGCGGGGCTGTCCGCCGTTCCGGGGGCGACGGCGCCCGGGTCGCAGGTCGCCGAGGTGCCCCTGGAGCCGCCGGAGCCCCCCAAGCGGGAGGAGGTCGTGGCCCTGGCGGTCCCGCTCACGCGAGGGATGACGGCCCGGGATCTGGTGTTCAAGGCGGGAGGCCTGACCAAGGACGCACATCTTCCCGTGGCCCACCTGTACCGGACCGATCCCGCCACCAAGGCGGTGACCATCCACGTGTTCGACCTCGGAGGTGCCCTCACCGGGGATCCGGATGCGAACCTGGTGCTCCAGGACCTGGACCACGTGGTCATCCACTCGGCCTACGACTTCGCCCCGGTGCAGCGGATCAGCGCCTCCGGCATGGTGAACCGCCCGGGCGACTACCCGTACGCCGGCAACATGAGGGTGCGCGACCTGGTGCTCGCCGCCGGCGGTCTCACCGAGGAGGCCTACGTGGCCGAGGCGGAGGTGGTGCGCACCGAGCTCCTGGCCGGAGAGACGGGGGAAACCCGAACCCTCCCCTTCGATCTGGCGGCCGCCATGGCCGGCGATCCTGCCGCGAACTTTCCCCTCCAGCCCTACGACCGGCTCTTCGTCAAGAAGATTCCGGAGTGGAAGCGGGCCCGGCAGGTCACCCTGGAGGGGGAGGTCACGTTTCCCGGAGCGTATCACGTGGCCAAGGGGGAACGCCTGTCGAGCGTCCTGCGGCGGGCCGGGGGGTATACTGCAGAGGCGTACCTGCGGGGGGCGGTCTTCACCCGGGAGAGCGCCCGCCGCCAGCAGCAGCAGCGCCTGAACGAGCTGCGGGACCGCCTCCAGGAAGCCGTGTTCCGCGCGTCCTCCCAGGAGGTCCAGGCGGCGCTGAGCCCGGAGGACGTAGCCATCCAGCAGCACTTCCTGGCCTCCCAGCAGGCCCTGCTCCAGAAGCTCGTGAGCATCCAGGCCTCGGGGCGGGTGGTGATCCAACTTCTCCCGCTTCGGGAGCTGGAGGGGACCGAGTGGGACGTGATCCTCGAGGATGGCGACTCCCTGGCGGTGCCCGAGAGGCCCCAGACCGTGGCCGTGGTGGGCCAGGTGTACAACCCCACCAGCCTTCTCTGGGAGCCCGACAACCGCCGGGCCGGCTACTACCTCCAGCGTACCGGCGGCCCGACCCCCGATGCCGAGGAAAAGCGCATGTACGTCGTTCGGGCGGACGGCACGGTGGTCAGCTCCGAGGGCGAGGGGGGCACCAACTGGTGGACGCGGGGCGGCATCCGGAGCCTCGACCTCTACCCCGGCGACACAGTCCTGGTTCCGGAAAGACTCCTGCGGGTGAGTTACCTGAAGGAGTTCCGGGACATCTCCCAGATCCTCTACCAGATCGCCATCGCCGCGGGCGTGGCGGTGGCGATCTTCTAGCTGGGAGGTCTTTCGACGGCCTGCGAACCTCTCCGTCCCCGGTGCCAGTGCCAGGCCGTCTCGAGGATGGCGGGGAGGTCCGGGAAGCGGGGCTTCCAGCCCAGCTCGGCCTGAATCCTCGCGGCGCTGGCCACGAGGGAGGCCGGGTCTCCCCAGCGACGGCGCGCCTCCAGGGCCGGGATCGGGTGGCCGGTGAGCCGCCGGGCCTCTTCCAGGACCTGGCCCACCGAGGTGCCCTGGCCGTTGCCCAGGTTGTAGGAGCGGCTGGCGCCCCCGCCGAGCAGGTGTTCCAGGGCCAGCACGTGGGCCTCGGCGAGGTCGCTCACGTGGATGTAGTCGCGCACGCAGGTGCCGTCGGGGGTGGGGTAGTCGGTGCCGAACACGGCGACGTGGGGGCGCTTGCCCAGGGCCACCTGCAGCACCAGGGGAATCAGGTGGGTTTCCGGGTCGTGGTCTTCCCCCAGCTCTCCCTCCGGGTCCGCCCCCGCCGCGTTGAAGTAGCGCAGGTTCACGTGGCGCAGCCCGTGGGCCGTTTCGAAGTCTGCCAGCATCTGCTCCACCACGAGCTTGGTGCGCCCGTAGGGATTGATGGGCCGCTGGGGGTGGTCCTCCGCGATGGGAATCGAGGAAGGCTCGCCGTAGGTGGCGCAGGAGGAGGAGAAGATGAAGTGCTCGCTCTCCACCTCGGCCATCACCTCCAGCAGCGAAAGCGTGTTGGCGACGTTGTTCCGGTAGTACTTCCCCGGGTCCCGCACCGACTCTCCCACGTACGCGTAGGCCGCAAAGTGCATGACCGCCCGGATGCGGTGGGCGAGAAGGACCTCCCGGACCGCCTCCTTGTCCGCCAGATCTGCCTCGACGAAGGTGCCCCACCTGGCGGCCCAGCGGTGGCCGCAGACGAGGTTGTCCAGCACCACCGGGTGATAGCCCCGCCGGGCGAGGAGCTTCGCCACGTGGCTTCCGATGTAGCCGGCGCCGCCGGCGACCAGGATGGCTTCGGGCATGGGGGATTCCTTGGAGCGAAGCAGGCGGGGCCGGAGAGTTGGCGCCCGGTCAGGTCTGC
Source organism: Thermodesulfobacteriota bacterium (assembly GCA_040756475.1). NCBI lineage: Bacteria > Pseudomonadati > Thermodesulfobacteriota > Thermodesulfobacteriota bacterium. The sequence goes on along the minus strand of JBFLZB010000003.1, from coordinate 14,338 downwards.
GTCAACAGCGCGTCGAAGTACACGACCGTCTTCCGAAGCCCCTCTGCCAACGGCACCTTGGGAGTCCAGTCGAGCTTTTCCCGCGCCTGGGAAATGTCGGGCTGGCGCTGGGTCGGGTCGTCGCAGGGCAGGGGGAGGAAGCGGATCTCGGAGCGGGAGCCGGTGAGCTCACGAACCTGCTGGGCGAGCTCCAGGATCGTGAACTCCGAGGGGTTGCCGAGGTTGAGCGGGCCCGTGAGGCCTTCGGTGTTCATGAGGCGTACGAGGCCGTCCACCAGGTCGTCCACGTAGCAGAAGCTGCGGGTCTGGGAGCCGGTGCCGTATACGGTGAGGGGCTCGCCCCGCAGGGCCTGGACGATGAAGTTCGAGACCACCCGGCCGTCGTTGGGGAGCATGCGGGGGCCGTAGGTGTTGAAGATGCGGGCGATGCGGATGTCCACCCCGTTCTGGCGGTGGTAGTCCATGAAGAGGCACTCGGCCGATCGCTTGCCCTCGTCGTAGCAGCTGCGGATCCCGATGGGGTTGACGTGGCCCCAGTAGGTCTCGGGCTGGGGGTGGACCGCCGGGTCGCCGTACACCTCGCTCGTGGAGGCCTGGAGGATGCGCGCCCGCACCCGCTTGGCGAGGCCGAGCATGTGGATCGCCCCCAGCACGCTGGTCTTGATGGTCTTGACCGGATTGTACTGGTAGTGGACGGGGCTGGCAGGACAGGCCAGGTTGTAGATCCGGTCCACCTCCACGAAGAGGGGGTGGGTCACGTCGTGGCGCAGGAGCTCGAAGCGGGGGTGGTCGAGGAGGTGCGCGACGTTGGCCTTGCGCCCGGTGAAGAAGTTGTCGGCGCAGATCACCTCGCGTCCCTGGGCCAGGAGTGCCTCGCACAGGTGGGAGCCCAGAAACCCCGCGCCCCCCGTGACCAGTACCCGGAGGTCGGAGCGCAGGGACGTGTTGTAGAGGTGGTGGTTGCGATCGACGGGCATGGGGGCCTCGAGACGGGGGACGGGTAACGGGTAACGGGTAACGGGTAACGGGGGACGGATGGTCCGTTACGCCGTTCGCCCGATCCCGAAGTAGGTGAAGCCCAGCCGGCGCATGTCCTTGGGCTCGTAGAGGTTTCGGCCGTCGAAGATGACGGGGGAGGCCATGAGGGACTTCATGCGGGCGAAGTCGGGCCGGCGAAAGGCGCCCCACTCGGTGCAGATGGCCAGGGCGTGGGCCCCCTGGAGGGCGTCGTAGTTGGTGGAGCAAAACGTGAGGCCCCCGTTTGCTGGGCGGTCTCCGAAGGCCCGGCGGGCGGTCTCCTCGGCCACCGGGTCATAGGCGCGCACGGTGACGCCCGCCTCCAGGAGCCGCCCCACCACCGTGAGGCTCGGTGCCTCCCGCATGTCGTCGGTGTTGGGCTTGAAGGCCAGGCCCCACACGGCCACCGTCGCGGACCGGGGGTCGGCGCCCTGGGCGGCGAAGTGGGCCAGGATCTTCTCGGGCAGCACGGCCTTTTGCCGGACGTTGACCGCCTCCACCGCTTCCAGGATGCGCGGCTCGCAGCCCGCGGCCCGTGCCGTGCGGATCAAGGCCTTGACGTCCTTGGGAAAACACGACCCGCCGTAGCCCACCCCGGGGAAGAGGAACTGGTAGCCGATGCGGCTGTCGGCCCCGATCCCCAGGCGCACGTTGGCCACGTCGGCCCCCACCCGCTCGCACAGGTTCGCCATCTCGTTGATGAAGCTGATCTTGGTGGCGAGCATGGCGTTGGCGGCGTACTTGGTCATCTCTGCCGAGCGCACGTCCATGACGATCACGGGGTGGTTGGTGCGGGTGAAGGGGCCGTAGAGCTCCTTCAGGAGCTCGGCGGTGCGCACGTTGTCGGTGCCCACCACGATGCGGTCGGGCTTCAAGCAGTCCTGGACCGCGTTGCCCTCCTTGAGGAACTCGGGGTTGGAGACCACGTCGAACTCCACCTCGGCCCCCCGGGAGGCGAGCTCTTCCTGGATGGCACCGCGCACACGCTCGGCCGTGCCCACCGGCACCGTGGACTTGGTCACGACGATCCGGTAGGCGTCCAGCTCCCGGCCGATGGCGCGCGCCACGGCGAGCACGTGCTGGAGGTCGGCCGAGCCGTCCTCTCCCTCCGGGGTGCCCACGGCGATGAACAGGATGAGGCTCTCCGTCATGCCCGCGGCGAGGTCCGTGGTGAAGGTCAGGCGCCCCTCGTCCACGTTGCGGTCGAGGATCTCCTGGAGCCCCGGCTCGTAGATGGGGAGTTTCTTCTCCTGGAGCATGGCGATCTTGGGCGCGTCCACGTCCACGCAGACCACGTCGTTGCCCATCTCCGCGAAGCACGTGCCGGTGACCAATCCCACGTAGCCGGTGCCGATGATGCAGAGTTTCATGTTGGATCCTTCACGGCTCTTCCGGCCAGAATCTCAAGGGCTCCGCCGGGGGCTCCCACACCTGCTTCTGGGAACCGGTGCGCAGCTTTACCACCACGCCCAGCACCCGGTCGGCCACGCGCTCCTTGGTGGTGAGGGGTACCCCGATCTCGGCGCCGTCGGCCGTGAAGATGCGAACGGCGTTGGTGTCGACCAGGAACCCCGCCCCCGGAGCGGTCACGTCGTTGGCCACCACCGCGTCCAGGTTCTTCTCGGCGAGCTTCGCCCGGGCGTTGGCCTCGAGCTCGGTGGTCTCGGCGGCAAATCCGATGAGGAGCTGCCCGGGGGGCTTGTGTACCCCCAGGTCCCGGAGGATGTCGGGGTTGGGTTCGAGGAGAAGGGAGGGGGGGCTGCCCTGCCGCTTCTTGATCTTCTGTGCGGCCGAGGCGGTGGGCCGCCAGTCGCACACCGCCGCCGCCTTGAGGACGACCGTGGCCTCCTGCGCCTCCCGCAGCACCGCCTCGTGCATCTCTCGCGCGGTGGTCACGCGCACCACGCGCACGTGCAGGGGGGACGCCAGCGCCGTGGGCCCCGTGACCAGGGTGACCTGGGCCCCCCGGCGCACCGCGGCGCGGGCCAGGGCGTAGCCCATCTTCCCGGACGAGTGGTTGGAGATGAACCGCACCGGGTCGATGGGCTCCAGGGTCGGCCCCGCTGTGACGAGCACGCGCTCCCCGGCCAGGTCCTTGGGGGAGAGGATGATCTCGAGGGCGTCGATGATCTCTGCGGGCGAGGCCATCTTCCCCTTGCCCGTGACGCCGCAGGCCAGCTCCCCGGGTACCGGCCCCACCAGGTGGTAGCCGGCTTCGCCCAGCAGTGCCACGTTTCGCTGTACCGCCCGGCTCTCCCACATCACCACGTTCATGGCCGGTGCGAAGACCACCGGCACCCGCGTGGCCATGATCATGGTGGAGAGGAAGTCGTCGGCGATGCCGTTGGCCACCTTGCCCAGGAGGTTTGCCGTGGCGGGCGCCACCACCATGGCGTGGGCGCGGTCGGCCAGGGTCACGTGGCCGATCTCCGACCCCTGAAACAGGGCGAAGAGCTGGTGGGTGACGGGATTTCCCGAGATGGTCTGGAAGGTGAGCGGCGTGACGAACTGGGTTGCATTTTCCGTCATCACCACGTGGACGTTGGCGCCTGCCTGGGTGAGGTCGCGGCACAGGAGCACGCTCTTGTAGGCGGCGATGCCCCCCGCGACCCCGAGGATGATCTCACGGTCTCTGAGCATGTCAGTGCCGGCCGAACGTGAAGCGTGAGAGGTGAAACGCCCATCCTCGGGCGTGCAGCTTGAAACAGGCGGTGGGAAGGGGGGTGGCGATCCTGCGAGTCGCTTGTCTCACGTGCGGTACCTCGGCGCTTTCGGAAGACGGTTCACGCTCCACGTCTCACGCTTCACGTCTCACGATCCTGACCTACCGGAAGAACGGATTCGACCGCTTCTCGGTACCCACCGTAGTGGCGGGGCCGTGGCCCGGGTAGACCACGGTGTCGTCGGGCAGGGTGAAGATCTTTGCGCGCACCGAGCGCAGGAGGGTGTCGTAGTCTCCCCCCTGGAGGTCGGTGCGCCCGATGGAGCCTGCAAAGAGGAGGTCGCCCACGAAGACGCTCTTGTCGATCAGGTAGCTCACCGAGCCCTGGGAGTGGCCGGGGGTGTGGAGCACCTGGAGGCTGTGCCCGCCGAAGGGCACGGCGTCGCCGTCCTCCAGGAACGCGTCGGGGGGCGGGGCCGCCTCGACCCGCACGCCGAAGAGGAGCCCCTGTCCGGCCATACCCTGGATCAGGGGCAGGTCTCCCTTGTGGACGTGGATCGGAGCCCCGGTGGCGCGCTTGAGCGCGGCGAGTCCCTCCACGTGGTCGAAGTGGCCGTGGGTGGCCAGGATCGCCACGGGCTTGAGCCGGCGGGTCTCCAGGGACCGCACCAGCATGGGGGTGTCGCCGCCGGGATCGATCACCACGGCTTCCCGGGTCTCTTCGTCCCCCAGGATGTAGCAGTTGGCCTGGATCATGCCGACGGGATGGATATCGAGGATCATGGGGGGCCTCGTGACGGGTGAAGAGTGAAGGGTGAAGGGTGAAGGGTGAACGCTAGGCGGAGAGGATCCAGTCCCGGCCGGCGGTCGTGAGCTCGTCCAGGATCGGATCGTCCGCAGCCTCCAGGTAGAGGCGTACCACGGGCTCGGTGCCGGACTTGCGCACCAGGAGCCAGGCGCCGCCCTCCAGGAGGAACTTGTGGCCGTCGAGGGTCACGGTCTCGGTGACCCCTCGGCCGGCAAAGGACGCGGGCGGCCGGGCGAGCTTCTCGGCCAGCGCCTGCTCCTGGCTCGGGGTCAGGTGCAGGTTGACCCTGCGGGTGAGCACCCGGCCCACCCGGGCGTAGAGCTCCTCCAGTTGGGCGAAGAGAGTCTTGCCCCGCCGGGCCACCATCTCGGCCGCCAGGCAGCAGGCCAGGATGCCGTCCTTCTCGGGCACGTGGCCTCGAATCGAGAGCCCGGCCGATTCCTCGCCCCCCAGGGCCACCTGGCCCTTGCGGATCAGGTCGCCGATGAACTTGAAGCCTACCGGGGTCTCGTGGACTGCGCGGCCCAGGTCGCGCGCCACCGCATCCAGGAGGTGGGTCGTGGCCACGCTGCGGGCCGCACCCCCCTCGAAGCCCCGGTCGCGCACCAGGTAGTCGAAGAGCAGCGCCAGGAAATAGTTGGGCTCCAGGTACCGGCCGCCGGCGTCCACGATGCCGAAGCGGTCGGCGTCGCCGTCGGTTGCCAGGCCCAGCCGGATGCCCGAATCCCGTGCGGTGAGGTCGATGAGCTCGGGGATGTGGGCCTCGCTGGGCTCCGGGGGTCGCCCGCCGAAGAGGGGGTCGGGGTAGTCGTGCACCATGTGGAGCTCGCATCCCGCCTCGGCCAGGAGGTGGTCGAGGTACCCGCGGGCCGTCCCGAAGAGGGGATCCAGGGCCAGTCGAAGCCCCGCAGCCCGGATGCGGTCGAAGTCCACGAGCTCCCGCAGGCGGTCCAGGTACGCGGGGCGCGGGTCGTGGGAGGCGATGAGCCCCTGGTCCCGGCCTTCCTCGAAGCCGAGCCGGCGGTACTCGCCCCGGGCCATGCCCGCGTTGGCCCGCACCTCGATGTCCCTGGTGGTCTCGGGCAGGGCGGGCCCACCCCAGGCGGGGCTGAACTTGATGCCATTGTACTCGGGGGGGTTGTGGGAGGCGGTGAAGTTGAGCGCGCCGTCCCGCTGGTGGTGCAGGATGTCGAAGGAGACCACCGGGGTGGGAACGTCGCGGTCGGGCAGGAAGGCCTTGAGACCGTTGCCCGCCAGCACCTCGGCCGCCACCTGGGCGAAGCGCGGCCCCAGGAACCGGCTGTCGTGGGCGACCAGGACGCCGCGCTCGTCGAGCCCTCCGGCCTTGAGGTGGTCCGCGACGGCCTGCACCACGACCCGGACGTTCTCGAAGGTGAAGTCGTCGCACAGCACCGCTCTCCAGCCCGAGGTGCCGAACTTCACGATGGCCGTCTTCATGCGTCCTCCAGGGGCGGGGGGGGCGGGCTCGTGCCCACGATCAAATGCTCCAGGGGCAGGCGCTCGCCTCGTCCCTGGTTCTCCCGTGCGGGGAACCCCAGGGCCACCACCGCCATGAGCTCGCAGGCGGCGGGGGCGCCCAGGAGACGCTCCACCTCCTCCCGGCGGTTGAGGATCTCCCCGAGCCAGCAAGCGCCCAGCCCGAGGCCGTGGGCGGCCAGGAGAAGGTTCTGGAGGCACGCTCCGATCCCCTGGCAGTCCTTGTCCCGGTGGTAGGAGGCCTCGCCGTCCAGGAACACGGCAACCGCCGCCCGGGCGGAGCGCAGCACGTGGCCGTAGCGGGTGAGGCCCGCGAGCCCTTCGAGCACCGCGGGGTCTCGCACCACGTGGAACCGCCAGGGCTGGTTGTTGAGCCCCGAGGGAGCCCAGCGGGCCGCCTCCAGCACCTGCTCCAGGAGCTCTCCCGGCACGGGGTCGGGGCGGAAGGCCCGCACGCTGCGCCGGGACCGGATGGCGTCGAAAAGATCCATGAACCCCCTGCCGAGAGGCTGCCGCCAAGAGGCGGCCAGAGAAGAACGGCGCAGTATAGCAACCGCGATTCCAGAGGGTCAAGAAAGCCGCGCTTTCCCGAAGCGTTCCGGGGGTTTCGCCTGGATCGGGCGCGCCGGCCTCTGCTACTATCCCGCCGGTCGTCTGCTCACGGCACCCCAGGAAGGCTCCATGGCCCGCTACCTCGTCACCGGCGCTGCCGGATTCATCGGGTTCCACGTCGCCCGGGCGCTCCTGCGGCGCGGCGATCGCGTGGTAGGGCTCGACAACCTCAACGACTACTACGACGTGCGCCTCAAGCAGGCGCGCCTGGCGCTGCTGGCACCCCGGGAGGGATTCTCGTTTCACCGGGCCGACGTGGCCGACCCCGCCGGGCTCGCCCGGGCCTTCGACGACGGGCCCTTCGACGCCGTCTGCCACCTGGCCGCCCAGGCGGGCGTGCGCTACAGCCTGGAAAACCCGGTGGTCTACGGCCACGCGAACCTCATGGGATTCCTCCACGTGCTCGAAGCGTGTCGCCACCGGGGAACGGGAAATCTCGTGTACGCGTCGTCTTCCTCGGTGTACGGGGCCAACGAGAAGGTGCCCTTTTCCGAGGAGGACCGGGTCGACCGCCCCGTGAGCCTGTACGCCGCCACCAAGGTGGCCAACGAGCTCATGGCCCGCACCTACCACCACCTCTATGCCCTGCCCGCGACGGGGCTGCGGTTCTTTACGGTCTATGGGCCCTGGGGGCGCCCGGACATGGCGCTGTACTCGTTTACCCGCCAGATCCTCGAGGGGCAGCCCATCGACGTGTACAACCGGGGGGAGATGGAGCGGGATTTCACCTACGTGGACGACATCACGGCGGGCGTGCTCGCTGCCCTGGACCGCCCCCTGGGGGACGAGGTGCTCAACCTGGGCAACCACCGCCCGGTGCGGCTGGAACACTTCATCGGCGTGCTGGAGCGGGCGCTCGGGAAGGAGGCCCGGCGCAATCTCCTGCCCATGCAGCCCGGCGACGTGCCCCGCACCTGCGCGGACGTCGCCCGGAGCCGGCGCCTCCTGGGTTGGGAGCCCACCACCCCCATCGAGGAGGGCATCCCGCGGTTCGTGGAGTGGTATCGGGAGTATCATGGCGTGGGGCGTGAAGAGTGAAAAGTGAAGGGCTAGAGGAGACATCCATGTCCGATTTCGTCGAGAAACTGACCCGCGGGGAGGCGTGCCTGGCGGTGGTGGGGCTGGGGTATGTGGGGTTGCCCCTGGCCGTGGCGTTTGGGAAGAAGGTGCCGGTGATCGGCTTCGACGTGAACGAAGCCAAGGTGGCCTCGCTGCGAAGGGGGATCGACCCCACCGGCGAGCTCAGCCAGGCCGAGGTGGAGGCGGGCCGCATCCAGTACACCACCAACCCCGGGGACCTGCGCCGCGCCGGGTTCGTGGTGGTGGCGGTGCCCACCCCCATCGACCGGCACAAGCGCCCCGACCTCACCCCCGTAGAGGCGGCCTCCCGGGCGGTGGGGGCGAACCTCTCGCCCGGCGCCACCGTGGTCTTCGAGTCCACGGTCTACCCGGGGGTCACCGAGGAGGTGTGCGTTCCCATCCTGGAACGGGCGTCGGGGCTTCGGTGCGGGGTGGACTTCACGGTGGGCTACTCCCCGGAGCGGATCAATCCCGGCGACCGGGAGCACACCCTGGAGCGCATCGTGAAAGTGGTGGCGGGCCAGGACGCGGCGACGCTGGAGCGGGTGGCCCGGGTCTACGAGCTGGTCGTCGAGGCGGGGGTGCACCGGGCGCCCACCATCAAGACCGCCGAGGCCGCCAAGGTGATCGAGAACACCCAGCGGGATCTCAACATCGCCCTCATGAACGAGCTCTCGGTCATCTTCGGCCGCATGGGGATCGAGACCCGGGAGGTGCTGCGGGCCGCGGGCACCAAGTGGAACTTCCTGCCGTTTACGCCGGGCCTGGTGGGCGGCCACTGCATCGGCGTGGACCCCTACTACCTGACCCACAAGGCCCAGGAGCTCGGCTACCAGCCCCAGGTGATCCTGGCCGGCCGGACCATCAACGACGGCATGGGCAAGCACGTGGCCGAGAACGTGGTCAAGGGCCTGATCCGCTGCGGCAAGGCCGTGCAGGGCAGCCGGGTGCTGATTTTGGGACTGACCTTCAAGGAGAACGTCTCGGATCTTCGAAACTCCCGTGTCGCGGACGTGATCGCCGAGCTGCGGGAGTACGGCGTCGACGTGGTGGCCCACGACCCGCTCGTGGACTCGGCCGAGGCCGAGCACGAGTTCGGGTTGCGGCCCCTGGCGCTGGAGGAGGCCGGTCCGGTGGACGCCATCGTGGCCGCCGTGAGCCACCGGGCCTTCCGGGAGCTCACCCTGGAGAGGCTCCAGGGCTTCTACCGGCCCGGCTCCGGCCCATTCGGGGGCCGGGGCGTGTTTGCCGACGTGAAGATGGCCTACTCCCGGGCCGAAGCCCAGGCCCTGGGGCTGTACTACTGGTCGTTGTAAAGGGGTGACGGGTGACCCGTCACCCGTGACTCGTCACCCGTCACCCGTCACCCGTCACGGAGTCCAAATGCCGCGCTTCCTCGTCACCGGCGCCGCCGGCTTCATCGGCTCGAACCTCGTGGAGGCCCTGCTCGCCCGGGGGGAGACGGTGCGGGGGCTCGACAACTTCCTGACCGGGAAGCGGGAGAACCTGCGGGGTCTGGAGGCGGCCGAGTTCCTGGAGGGCGACGTGCGGGACCCGGAGGCCTGCGCCCGGGCCTGCGAGGGGGTGGACTACGTGCTCCACCAGGCGGCCCTGGGCTCGGTGCCCCGCAGCCTGGCCAACCCGCTCCTCTCCAACGAGTGCAACGTCACGGGCACCCTCCAGATGCTCCTGGCGGCCCGGGACGCGGGAGCCAGGCGGTTTGTGTTCGCGGCGAGCTCGTCGGCCTACGGGGACACCCCGACCCTGCCCAAGGTCGAGACCATGGCCCCCCGCCCCCTCTCCCCCTACGCGCTGACCAAGCTCACCGGGGAGCAGTACTGCCGGCTCTTCTCCGAGCTCTACGGCCTCGAGACGGTGAGCCTTCGGTACTTCAACGTCTTCGGGCGCCGCCAGGACCCGTCGGGCGCCTACGCCGCGGTCATCCCGCGGTTTGTCTCCGCCCTGCTGGCGGGGTGTTCCCCCGAGATCTACGGAGACGGGGAGCAGACCCGGGACTTCACCTACGTGGCCGACGTGGTGCAGGCCAACCTCAAGGCCTGCACGGCTCCGCGCGAAGCCTGCGGCCAGGTCTTCAACGTGGCGTGCGGGGAGCGGATCAGCCTCAACGGGCTCTACCGGGAGATCGCGCGGCTCCTGGGCAGCGACCGGCACCCCGTCTACGCCGCTGCCCGGGCGGGCGACGTGCGCCACAGCCTGGCCGACATCGGCGCCGCCCGCCGCCTTCTCGGCTACGAGCCCTCCCACGACGTCCGCCGAGGCCTGGAGGAGGCCATCGGGTGGTATCGGGAGAACCTGTGACGGGTGAAGGGTGAAGGGTGAAGGGTGAAGAATCCGGCCTTCCTCGCCTCTGTCCCATAGGTCCCATCGGCCCGCCAACCCGCCACACGCCACGCGCAACGCGCCCCCCGTGGCCCCTGGGTTGACTCTCCGGGGGAGAACCCCCTTGACTTTGGACGTGCTTCGGCCGATCCGATAGGAACGCGGCATACTGCCGTCTCGGAGCGTTCATGGAGATCGTCCCCCTGGGCGTGGGCGAGGCCTTTGCCAAGACCCTTTCCCAGACCAACTTCCTCGTGCGGCCGGGTCGGGGCGAGCCCTTTCTCGTCGACGCGGGCCATACGGCGTCCCGGGCCCTGCGGGCCCTGGGGATCGGCCTGCGCCAGGTGGCCCGGGTGGTGGTCAGCCACCTGCACGCCGACCACATCGGGGGCCTCGAAGAGCTGGGCTTCACCGGATACTTCGCCTGGGGGGAGCGCCCGGTGCTCCACGTGCCCGAGAACGTGCTCCCGTTCCTCTGGGAGCACGCCCTCCTGGCGGGCATGGGGCAGCGCCTGCGGCAGCCCGGGGGAGGGTTCTTCGAGGCCGGCCTCGACACCTACTTCGACGTGCGCCCCCTGGAGGGGACCCAGCCCTTCGAGCTGGGAAGCGTTCGGGTCACCCCCTTTCCCACACCCCACGTGCCGGGGCGGCCGAGCTGGGGGTTTCGGCTCGACGACCGGGCCACGGGCGGCGCGGCGCTCCTGACCTGCGACTCCCGGTTCCACCGGGGCAACCTGGCCCGCTACGGCGCCGGCTGCGCCGCCGTCTTCCACGACTGCCAGCTCGCCACCAACGGCGCCCACATCCACGCCACCCTCCCCGAGCTCCTCTCCCTCTCCCCCGAGGATCAGGAGCGCACTTTCCTCGTGCACTACGCCGACGACTGGCGCGCCTACGAGGAGGGGGGCCGCACCGGCCGCCTGCGCTTTGCCCGGGAAGGCCAGGTCTATCGCTTCTGAGGGGGTGTTTCCTCCTCGACCCGCCGCCGTCTTCGCGCTATCGTCCGAGCATGGCCCGCACCATCCTCCACGTGGACATGGACGCGTTCTACGCGTCGGTGGAGCAGCGCGACCACCCGGCGTACCGGGGCCGCCCCGTGGTGGTGGGGGCCGACCCCAAGGGGGGCAGGGGGCGCGGGGTGGTGGCGGCGTGCTCCTACGAGGCCCGGGCCGCGGGGGTCCGCTCGGCCCTGCCCATCTCCCAGGCCTGGAAGCTCTGCCCCGGCGCGGTCTTCGTGCGCCCCCGGTTCGAGCGCTACGCACAGATCTCGGAGGCCGTGTTCTCAGTGCTGCGCCGCTACACCGATTGCGTGGAGCCCCTGAGCATCGACGAGGCCTTCCTCGACGTCACGGGGTCGGAACGGCTCTTCGGCGAGGGCGCGGCCGTCGGCCGCCGGATCAAAGATGCCGTGCGGGAGGAGCTGGGTCTGGTGGCCTCGGTGGGGGTCGCCCCCAACAAGTTCGTGGCCAAGGTGGCCTCCGACCTGGAGAAGCCTGACGGGTTCGTGGTGGTGCCCCCCGGCGCGGCCGGGGCGTTTCTCGCCCCCCTGCCCCTGGGGCGGCTCTGGGGCGTGGGCCCGAAGACCGCCGAGCGCCTGATGGGGGTGGGTCTGCGGACCATCGGCGACGTGGCCCGGCTCCGGCCCCGGGACCTGGCCGGGCTCCTGGGGGAGGGCGCCGAGCACCTGGCGGCGCTGGCCCGGGGAGAGGACGATCGGCCCGTGGAGGCGGGCGAGGCGGCCAAGTCCCTGGGCGCCGAGACCACCTTCGAGGAGGACGTGGACGACCCGGAGGTGGTCCGGCGCGCCCTGCTCGCCCTGGCGGACCGGGTCGCCGGGAGGCTGCGGCGGCGTCGGCTGCGCGCCGGCGGCGTCACCCTGAAGTTTCGGGACGAGCGGTTTGCCAGCTGCACCCGGTCGGCCGTTCTCGCGCGCCCGACCGACCTGGGGGACGAGCTCTACCGGGAGGTTCTCGCGCTGCTCGACCGGGTGCCGCGCAGCGGCGGGCGCGTGCGGCTCGTGGGGGTGACGGCGACCCGACTGCGGGCGGAAGGGGAGGGCAGCGTGCAGCTGGGCCTCTTCGAGGCTCCGGGGGGTGGGCGTCGCCGGGAGCTCTTCCGGGCGGTGGACGCCCTGGAGGCCCGCTTCGGCGCCGGGGTCGTCACTCGAGCGGCACTGGTGGAGGAGCCCAAGCCCAGGGGGTGACGGCCTGCGCCGCGCCCGCTACCGGTCTTCCACGATGCGCACGCCGGTCTCCTGTACATCCTCCGTGCCCTCGGAGCAGGAGTGGAGGCTCCCCAGGAACAGCGCCAGGGCCGCGGTGAGGGCGAGAAGGTAGGCGAGCAGACCGCCCGCTTTGCGGTGCAGCGCCCGCCGCAGCCGGCGGCGGTCGTTCGGTGTCATGGGGGCCTCCAGGGGACGAGCATGTTGGAGGCACGTATCGGCTCCGGGGGGCGGAGCCTTGACCCGGGGAGACGGTTGGACGAAGCGGCCCGCGTGCGCGTCCTGGACGCGGGGAGGCATCGTGTACGAGAATCGGCGCCGCGGGGGGCCCCGGGTGCGCCACGGCCGGCGAGAGGAGGATGTGGGGATGGGCGAGGAGAGAAGGGCGGACGAGGGCGGGGCGCCCTCGAACTTCATCCGCGAAATCGTCGCGGCCGACGTGGCATCGGGCAAGCACGGGGGCCGGGTGCACACCCGGTTTCCCCCCGAGCCCAACGGCTACCTCCACATCGGCCACGCCAAGTCCATCTGCCTCAACTTCGGCCTGGCCGAGGAGTTCGGAGGGCGGTGCAACCTGCGGATGGACGACACCAACCCCACCAAGGAAGAGCAGGAGTACATCGACGCCATCGTCGAGGACGTGCGCTGGCTGGGGTTCTCGTGGAGCGAGCGGATCTATTACGCCTCCGACTACTTCGGGCAGCTCTACGACTGGGCGGTGGCGCTCATCCGGGCGGGCAAGGCCTATGTGGACGACCTCTCCGCCGACGAGATCCGCGAGCACCGGGGCACCCTGACCGCGCCGGGGCGGGAGAGCCCCTACCGGAACCGGTCGCCCGAGGAGAACCTGGCGCTCTTCGAGCGCATGAGGGCCGGCGAGTTCCCCGACGGCTCCCGGGTGCTGCGGGCCAAGATCGACATGGCGTCGGGCAACGTGAACCTGCGCGACCCGGTCATGTACCGCATCCTCCACGCGGCCCACCCGCGCACCGGCGATGCCTGGTGCCTCTACCCCATGTACGACTGGGCCCACGGCCAGTCCGACTCCATCGAGGGCATCACCCACTCCATCTGCACCCTGGAGTTCGAAGACCACCGCCCCCTCTACGACTGGTTCGTCCGGGAGCTCGGGATCTTCGCTCCCCAGCAGATCGAGTTCGCCCGGCTCAACCTCACCTTCACCGTCCTGAGCAAGCGCCGCCTCCTTCAGTTGGTGAAGGAGGGGCACGTGAACGGGTGGGACGACCCCCGGATGCCCACCCTCTCGGGACTGCGGCGGCGCGGGTACCCACCCGCGGCCCTGCGGGAGTTCTGCACCCGGATCGGGGTCGCCAAGCGCGACAGCACCGTGGAACTGGCGCTCCTGGAGCACTGTGTTCGCGACGAGCTCAACCGCACGGCCCCCCGGCGCATGGCCGTGCTGCGCCCCCTCAAGGTCGTCATCGAGAACTACCCGGAAGGGATGGTCGAGGAGCTCGACGCGGTGAACAACCCCGAGGATCCGGGCGCCGGCACCCGCAAGGTTCCCTTCTCACGGGTGCTCTACATCGAGCAGGAAGACTTCCTCGAGGAAGCGCCTCCCAAGTACTTCCGCCTCACCCCGGGCCGCGAGGTGCGGCTTCGGTACGCCTACTTCGTCCAATGCACCGGGGTGGTGAAGGACGGAGCGGGGCGGGTGACGGAGGTGCGCTGCACCTACGACCCCGCCACCCTTGGGGGCAATGCCCCCGACGGCCGCAAGGTCAAGGCCACCATCCACTGGGTCTCCGCTGCCCACGCGGTCCCCGCTGAGGTGCGCCTCTACGACCGCCTCTTCCGAAGCGAGGACCCCGGGGGGGCGGGGGACTTCCTCTCGGACCTCAACCCCGCGTCCCTCGAGCGCCTGCGCGACTGCCGCCTGGAGCCCTCCCTGGCCGAAGCGACCCCCGGCGATCGGGTCCAGTTCGAGCGCCTGGGCTACTTCTGTTGCGACCCCGAGTCCCGCCCCGACGCCCCGGTATTCAACCGGACCGTGACCCTCAAGGACCCCTGGGGCAAGATCGCGGGCGGCGCCAAACCCTAGCCGCCTCACAAGGATGCCCCGGAGCGGCCCGGTGTGCGC
>JBFLZB010000002.1:48949-74458 GCA_040756475.1 Thermodesulfobacteriota bacterium | reverse complement strand
TCCGCGGCCCGATTACGGCCGGCTGGCCTCCCCCTGGGACCGGACCTCCTGGAGGGCGCGCCGGTAGAGGGGGCGCGGGGCTGCGGTGAGCGCCTCCTGCAAGTGGGTTTCCGCCAGGGTCAGCCGCCCCGTGGCCCGGTAGGCCACCGCCAGGTTGTAGTGAATCGCGGGCAGCGCCGCGCGGCCCACCAGGCACTCCCGCCACAGGTCCACGGCCCCGCGCCAATCCCCTCGGCTCGCCGAGAGGATGGCGAGCTCGTTTCGCTGCACCAGCGCACCGTCCGCGCCGGCCCCCAGGACCTCGAAGCGCACCGAGGCCCGCTCGGCACGGGGGACGATCGCCCTCAGGAACTGCTCGTTGAGCTGGTCCAAGAGCCGTTGGAGCAGGCGGTCCCGAGCCCGGTTGGTGACGTGGGCGGGAACGTCGCCCCGGTAGCAGAAGGAAGGGACATCGGCGGAGAGCTCGTAGCGCAGGGTCGCCACCTCGGCCCCCCGGCGGGTTTCCCACACCCGGTAGCTCGCCGCCACGTTCCCGCGGTCCGAGCGGCAGACCAGCGGCACGCTCGCCAGCGCCCGCTTCTCGCGGAAAACCAGCTTGCCTTCCTCGTTGCGGACGAAGCCGTACTCGCCGGTCCCGCGCAGGGAGAAAGACTCCTTGACGTCCTCCCACTCCTCGATCCGGAACGTCTCGACCCGGGCCACCACCACCGCGTCCACCCCGGTGCGCTCGTAGGCCCACCGCAGGGAGGACGCCGTTGCGTCCCACCCCACGGCCACTCCCGCCTTCATCAGCCGGTCCCGAACGGCCGCCGGGTGCAGCACGAAAAAGGCGTCCGTCTGGTCGAGACGGCCCGCCAGATGCCGGGAGAGGGCCGCGTCGGCCCCCTCTGCCGCGGGCACGATGGCGACCGTCCTCACCCCCCGGTCGTAGAGGTTGACCGCGGCAGACCGCACCACCCGCACGGTCACTTCCCGAACCGGGGGATCTCCCACGGAGCCCGGCAGGGAAAGCCTCCCGCACCCCGCGGCACCGACGATGCCGGCAGCCAGCGCCAGCAGGACAGGGGCCGTCAGCATCGCCCGGCCCTTCCAGCGCCGCGGTTCCACAGCCCCTCCCGAAGAAGACACGCGCCCGCCCCCCTTCCAGCAGCCTGCTAGCCTTTGTTCTCCTGCAGCCGGGTCACCACCAGGTCTCCCACCTCGCTCGTCGAGTACCCCATCCGCCCCGCGGCGAGGCTCTTGAGCTTCTTCGACGTGACCCACTGTACGGCGTCCTCGATGCGGCGCGCGGCCCCCTCCTCCCCCAGGTGCTCCAGGAGCATGCCCGTGGCCGCAATGGCCGCCAGGGGATTGATCACGTTGTGGCCCGTGTACTTCGGGGCCGAGCCGCCGATGGGCTCGAACATGCTCACCCCTCCCGGGTTGATGTTTCCCCCGGCGGCAATGCCCATGCCCCCCTGGATCATCGCGCCCAGGTCCGTGATGATGTCGCCGAACATGTTGTCGGTGACGATGACGTCGAACCACTCGGGGTTCTTGACCATCCACATGCAGCAGGCGTCCACGTGGGCGTAGTCCCGCTCCACGTCCGGGTACTCCTGGCCCACCTCGTTGAAGGTGCGCTCCCACAGGTCGAAGGCGTAGGTCAGGACGTTGGTCTTGCCCACGAGGGTCAGCTTCTTGCGGCGGTTTCGCTTGCGGCAGTACTCGAAGGCGAACCGGATGCACCGTTCCACGCCCTTGCGGGTGTTCACCGACTCCTGGACCGCGACCTCGTCGGGGGTGCCCTTGCGCAGGAAGCCCCCCGAGCCCACGTAGAGCCCCTCGGTGTTTTCCCGCACCACGACGAAGTCGATGTGCTCGGGCCCCTTGTCCTTGAGGGGCGTCTCCACCCCCTCGTAGAGCTTGACGGGCCTCAGGTTCACGTACTGGTCCAGCGCGAAGCGGGCCTTGAGGAGGATTCCCTGCTCCAGGATCCCGGGGCGCACGCCCGGGTGGCCGATGGCGCCCAGCAGAATCGCGTCGTAGCCGCGCAACGTGGCGATGTCGTTCTCCGACAAGGTTTCCCCCGTCTTGAGGTAGTGATCGCCCCCGAAGGGAAAGACCGTGCGCTCGGTTGCGAAACCAAAGTGCCGGGCCGCCGCATCGAGCACCTTCAACCCCTGCGCCACCACCTCGGGACCGGTGCCGTCCCCCGGAACCACGGCAATACGGTATGCCTTGCCCATCCCTGTCCTCCGTCTCGGTTTCCTGCAAGAGTGGAAAAAGAGGTTTATAAGAGCATCGTGCCCGGGAAGAGTCAAACGAAAACGAGACCGTACCTGTCCCCTTGGCAGCGGTTCGGTTCTGTCAAACAACGGGGAATCGAACTTTTCGGCTTTACAGCCTCCCGCAGGCCCCATACAATGCCGCCCCATCCGGTTGCCGGAAGTCGGGAGAGGGGCCAAGGATTGGAGTCCACCCGCACGATCCTCTACATCGAGGACAACCCCGCGAACTATCGCCTCGTGGAGCGCCTGCTCCACGACGAAGGGTTCGAAGTCCTCCACGCCAAGGACGGCTTCGAAGGGGTCCAGCGAGCCATCCAGGAACGCGACCGCCTGGAGCTGATCCTCCTCGACATCAACCTGCCCGGGATGGACGGCTACGAGGCGGCCACCAAGCTCAAGGCCATCCAGGGGTTCGACCACATCCCGATCATCGCCGTCACCGTCAACACCCTCAAGGGGGACCGAAAGCGCTCCCTCTCCGCCGGTTGTGACGGGTACATCCCCAAGCCCATCGACATCCACTCGTTTTCAGACCGGGTCAAGGAGTACATCCTCGGCCGCCGCGAGAAGGTGCCGGCCGCCGAGGAACGCTTCTACCTGCGGGAGCACAACCGCAAGCTCGTCGACCGGCTGGAGTCGAGCATCGGCCAACTCAAGCTGTCCCACGAGCAGATCTGCCACAAGGACAAGCTGGCGAGCCTGGGAGAGATGGCCGCCAGCATCGCCCACGAGCTCAACAATCCCCTCTCGAGCATCTCGTTCGCGGTGCAGATGCTCTTGCGAGACTCCCCCCAGGCGGGCCGTCAGCGCCAGAATCTCGAACTGGTGGGCCGCAACGCCGAGAGGATCCAGCGCCTGGCCGAGGCCCTCTCCAGCTTCGCCCGGCCCTCGGAGACCGCCCGGCGCGCCGTGGATCTGGGAAGGGTTCTCGACGAGGCGGTCCTGCTCTCGGAGCACGAGTTTCGCTCGCGCGAGGTCCAGGTGATCCGGCGCGTGCAGGCGGATCTCCCGGCCGTATGGGCCAGCGAGAGCCAGCTCCACCACGTCTTCCTCAACCTGCTGCGCAACGCGGCCCAGGCCGTGGAGAGCCGCCAGACGGCGCCGACGTGCGAGCCCGGTTTCACCGGGACGGTCCAGCTGGAGGCCGGCGCCGAGAGCGACGGTTTCGTTTGGGTCGCGGTCATCGACAACGGCACCGGCATCCACACCGACTACCAGGACCGCCTCTTCACCCCGTTCTTCACCACCAAACCCCGGGGCCAGGGCACCGGCCTGGGACTCTATATCGTCAAGCAGATCCTCGACGACCTGGGCGGCCGCATCGCGGTTCACAGCACGGTGGACCTGGGCACCAGCTTTCGCATCCACCTGCCGCGAGCCGCCGAGGCCGGCCGTCCCAACTGATGCCCCAGGCCGCAGACCGCGCCTTCGCGGACCGTCCCCTCCCTGCCCTCTCGGCGGTGGTGGCCCGGCTCCTGGCTCTGTACGCGGAGAAGGACTACACCCCCGAGCAGGTGGCGGCGGTGCTCGAGATGGACCCCGGTCTGTCGGCCCGCGTCCTGCGATTGGCCAACTCGGCCTACTTCGGTTTCCTGGGCCGGGTGGACTCGGTGCAGCGCTCGGTGGTCCTGTTGGGGGAGGTCACCGTGCAGGCGGTTTCCCTGGGTACGACGCTCCTTCGGGCGTGGCGCGGTACCCGGTTGCCGGCGCCGGTGGAGGAGGTGTGGGTGCACTCCTACGTGTGCGGCCTCATGTGCCGCCACGCGGCGCGGCTCCTGCCGGGGCAGGTTCTCCGGGCCGCCCCCGACGCCCTGTTCCTGGCCGGCCTGCTCCACGACGTGGGAAAGATCCTGTTTCTGGCCGAGGCCGGGGAGGGCTACGGCACGGACCTGGAGGAGGCCGCCACCGCCGGGGAGCTCCGGGAGCGGGAGATCGCCCGCTTCGGGCGAGACCACGCCCAGGCGGGTGCGGAGCTGCTGCGAGAGTGGAACCTGCCCTCCTGGCTCTCGGCCCTGGTGGGCCATCACCACGCAGGTGAGCTGCGGGCCGAGCTCCAGGCTGCCCTGGAGGTTCTCGCCGCTTCCCACGCCGTCTCCCGGGGAACGGTGCCGGCCCAGGGCGAGATCGTGACCCCGGGCATCCGGGCGGCTCTCGCGGAGCGCCAGGGCCGGGCCCGGGAAGAAGCGCAGGAGTTCTACCGCGCCATCTCGTGACCCCGGGCCCGGCGTCGATGGGACGTGGCAACCCCGCGGGCCCGGCCCGGGCACGAGCGAGGCAGAACCGTTCTCCCCCGGCACTCCCCTCCCTCGCCCGGGAGGGCACCTCGAGGAGCCCGATGCCGGCCAGCAACGCCATCAGCCCCGACGCCCTCCAGCGTCTGGAGCACCAGAAGGAGCTCTACGTCCGGGCCCTTCGCAACTCGTCCCGGGAGCTGGAGTTGAAGATCGAAGAGCTGAGCATCCTGCGCCAGCTCGGGCACCTCTTCGAGCGCTCGACCCGCCTGGAGGATCTGGCCACCCACGCGCTTCCCCTGTTTCTCCAGGCCTCCCAGGCCCACAACGCGTCGATCATGCTCCTGTCCCCGGAGACCGGGGAGCTCAACCTCCTGGCCGCCGCGGGCCGAGAGGACAAGCAGGTCGCCTACTTCGGGCTCGAAGGCTATCCGCGGCGGTTGTTTCGCCTGGGGGAGGGGCTGGCGGGGAGCTGCCTGTCCGCGGGCGAATCCCTGAGCGCAGAGGACGCCCGGGCCGACGACCGCTTCCTGCCGGGAACCGGCGGGGTGGCCGTTGGGAGCATCGCGTGCCTGCCCCTCTTCTCGCGGGACGCACCCCTGGGGGTGGTCAACCTCAGCCACCCGGCCCCCCGATCCCTGGACTCCCGGCGCCTGCCCGTGTGGACCATCCTGGCCAGCTACCTGGCGGTGGCCCTTTCCCAGGCGCTCCTCTTCCAGGATCTCCGGGAGGCCAACCGCAAACTCGAGGAACGGGTGCGCGCTCGCACGCGGAGCCTGGAGCGGGCCAAGGCCGAGATCGCCCGGCACAACGAGGGGCTCCAGGAGGCCGTCCACGCGCGCACCCGCGAGCTCGAGCAGGCGCTCGAAGAGCTCCAGGTCCAAAATGCGCGGCTGGAAGAGGCAAACCGGGTCAAGGACGAGTTCCTCAACAACATCAACCATGAGCTCAAGACCCCCCTGAACGCCGTCATCGGGTACGCGGGGCTCCTGCTCAGGGAGACGGCAGGAGGGCTGACCCACGAGCAGCGCATCGACCTGGAGCTGATCGAGGCCAACGGGAAGCACTTGCAGCATATCCTGGAGAACATCTTCTCCCTGAAGGACATCGAGAGCGGCGCGGTGGAGCTCGAAGCGGTCCCCACCGATCTCAACGAGCTCATCCACTCCGCCGTCGCATCGCTTCAGCCCCGGGCCCGGGAGAAGGGGCTGGAGCTCGCCTTCGAGCCCCTCGACGTGCCCCCCCTTCCCCTGGACCCCACCCTCGTGCGGCGGGTTCTCTTCAACCTGCTCGACAACGCCATCAAGTTCAGCGAGCAAGGGAATGTCACCGTCTCCAGCCGCCTGGCCTACCGCCTGCCCGAGCGCCCCCAGGAGGACTGCCCCCCCGAGAAGGGCGGCCTGGCCTACGCGGTGGTGGAGGTGACGGACCAGGGCAAGGGAATCCACGCGGAGGACGTGGACCGCATCTTCCTCAAATTCCACCAGGGCGAGGCCCCCACCCGGAAGAGCGAAGGAGGCTCGGGGGTGGGGCTCACCATCGCCAAGAACCTGGTGGAGCTCCACGGGGGCCGCATCTGGGTGACCAGCCGCGCCGGCCGGGGCAGCACCTTTGCCTTCGGCATCCCTTACGAAGCCGCGCCCGCCCGCCGCGGAGCCTGACGAAGGCGCCTCTTGGGAGGAAGCCCGGGGGTCGCGGACCCGGATTCCGGGGGGCATCGCTGGATCCGGGCCATCGCCCCCCGTTGACACCCGCGCCGCACCCCTTCTACCATGCGGCCTCGTTTCTTTCCTCACAAGCCGGGGCGCCCGCACGGCCCCCGAGAGGTGGACGCCGTGAGCGGATGGGACCGCCGAACCTTCCTGGCGACGGGCGCCTTCGGCACCGCAGGGCTGGCCCTGGACAACAAGAGAGCCCTCCTGGGCTCCGCGCAGAAACCCTGGAACGCCGGCGCCGGGCGCACCCTGCGCAAGTTTCGAGACCCTGCGCCCACCGTGTGCCGCATGTGCCCGGCCCACTGCGGGGTCGTGGCGTTCCGGGACGGCGACCGGGTGGTCCACGTTCAGGGCAACCCCGGCGCCCCGACCAATCAAGGCGGGATCTGCGTTCGGGCGCTCGCCGGCCTGGAGCGCGTGTACGACGCAGAGCGGCAGCTCCATCCGCTGCGCCGGGCAGGGCCCCGGGGTTCGGGGGAGTGGACCCGGATCTCGTGGGAGGACGCGC
Organism: Thermodesulfobacteriota bacterium; assembly: GCA_040756475.1. Lineage (NCBI taxonomy): Bacteria > Pseudomonadati > Thermodesulfobacteriota > Thermodesulfobacteriota bacterium. The sequence goes on along the minus strand of JBFLZB010000002.1, from coordinate 67,734 downwards.
TGGCCGAGCTCGGCCGCCGCCTGGAAGGCGCCCGGGGCCGGTCGGTGCTGCACCTGGGAGAGGACGAGCTCCTGGTGGAGGACTTCCGGGACGAGCTGGGCTGGAAGGAGGTCCTGGTGGACCGCCCGCTCCCGGGCCGCAGCGGGCCCGGCTCGGGGGAGAGCTGGTACGGCGCACCGGTGTTGGGCGCCTTCGCCGCCCAAGCCCGCGGCATCTTCCTCTTCGGCCTGCGGCCGCTGGACGGCCGTTTCCTCGTCCCCCTGGCCCGCGACGTGGTCCGGGCTCGGGAGCACGGCGGCTCCCTCTACCTCTTCGACAGCATGGGGGGCAGCACCGGAAGCCTGGCCGAGTGGCACCCGGTGGCGCCCGGCACCGAGGCCGTGGTCGCCTACGGCCTGGCCCGCCTCCTCCTCTCCTGGGGCGCCTACGACGCCGCCCGTCTGCGCCAGGGAGTCGCCGACGCCCCCGAAGCGCTCCGGGCGGCCCTGGAGGCCTACACGCCGGAAGCGGTCCAGGAAGCCGCGGGAGTTCCCGCCGCCGCCCTGGTGAACCTCGCTCGGGCCTTCTCGGAACGCAAGCCCGCGCTTGCCCTGGCGCCCCACGCTTCCCCCGCTGCGCCGGCCGTCGCCCTGCTCAACCACCTGGCGGGGACCGTCAACCAGCCGGGAGGCGTCGCCACCGCGCGCCGCCCCTTCTTCCTCAAGGCCCTGCGGCCCAGCGCCACCCCGGAAGCCTGGTGGCACCGCGCCGCGTCGGGAGCAGAGGCGGTTCCCCTGTACTGGGCGGTGGAGGCCAATCCGGCCTACGACGTCCCCGGCGTGGCCGCTGCCGAGGCCCTGGCGGACCCCTCCCGGGTAGCGTTCCTGGTGGCCATGGACACCCACCTTACGGAAACGGCCTCCCTGGCGGACCTCTTCCTTCCGCGGGCCACCCACTTCGAGTGCTGGGACCTGCTGGAGGGCTGCCTGCCCGACGGGCGGCCCTACCTCTCCCTGCAGCAGCCCGTGACCCGGCCTGCTTCGGAGCCCGACAAGCTCCGAAACCCGGATACGGCGCACCTCGACCTCTTCAGCCCCGCGCCGCGGGCCCTGGGGCAGTCGCGCAGCATGCCCGACGTGCTCATCGCCCTGGCTCGCGCCAGGCCCGAAGCCACCTTCGCCTTTCCCACCACCCGGGACTACCTGTTCGAAGTGCTGCGCAAGTCGTGGGGCCCGGGAAGCCTCGAGGCCCTGGCCCGCCGCGGCATCTGGGTGAGCGGAGAAACCCGGCCCCCCGTGGCGCCCCAGCCGGTGAGCCTCCTCTCCGCGATCCCGGCCGCGGTCGCCCCGCCGCCGGATTCGATGTTCTTGCTTCGCTACGACCCTGCCACCCTGCCCCGAACGTACGCCAACACCCGCTGGGGCCGGGAGATCGCCCACCGCTTCGAGGCGCTCCTCCACCCCCAGGCGGCCAGGCACAGGGGCATCCGAAACGGCGACACCCTATCGATCCGCTCCTCCCAGGGCACGGTGACGGCCACCGCCCGGATCATCCAGGGCATCCACCCCCGGGTCGTGGCGCTGCCCGACGGCTTCGGACACCGGGCCGGAGGAAGCGTGGCCCGGGCGATGCCCCGCCCCCCGGGGTCCCCCGAGAAGACCTACCTGGTGCGCCGGCGCGACGTGCTGACCAACCCGTTGGGCCTCTCGGCCCGGGAGGTCGAGCCGGGGGAGCCCATCTGGTGGTCCAAGGCCGGGCCGGGAGCGTCGGCAAACAGCTTGTTCCCCTTGCGCCTGGATGGGGGCGGTCTCCAGGAATGGGGGGCCCTCCCGGTGGAGGTGCGGCGGGCCTGAGCCGCTCCCCGCCCCGTGCCACGAGGTCTGCGTGAGCGACCCGAACCTGCCCAAAGGCCTCGGCCGGATTCGGCGGAGGCGCTGGTTTCTCTGGGGGATGATCGGGATCTACCTTCCCCTCATCTGGCTCTCCCTGCGCCTGACCCGTTCGGACGCGCACACGGCGGTGGTCTTCGCCGTGTGGTTCGCGTTCCTCGTGGCGGCGAGCTGTCTGGCGAGCTTTGCCCGGTGCCCGCGCTGCGGCAACTACTTCCACGTCCACGGCTTCGTCCCCCTCTTCGTGCGCCGGTGCGTCCACTGCGGGCTGCATCTCACCGAGGACCGCCGGGCCAGGAGGCCCGGAACCCCCCCTGCGCCTCCGGGCCCGGCGTAGCCGCCGGCACCGTCCGGGCGGCAGATCGCCCCAGCCTGCGGGGAGGTCGATCCAGAATTCACCGCCGAATCTAGGGGCGGGGTCCGGGAGCCCCGGAGCGTAGTCCCGTACCGCATCGACTGATCCGCCGCAGTCCATGGAAACCGGTGGGGCCAGGCGCACCGGTTCCGCGAGGGACCCCTCCTCCAATTGCCGCGGATTGCGGGGCGGAGCGCAGGGACTCCCGGACCCCGCTTACCACCCAGGCGGTGGATCGAGGTCCATCCGCATTGCTTGACACAAGCCGCCGCGTTCGGTTAGAAACGGGCGCCACCGGGCCGTGGGGCCGGCAGGAAAGCTTCTCGATCGACCCTCCTCCCCTGCGCGCCCCCCAGGCTCACCCCCGGCGGTCCGGCCACCCGGCCCGCCCCGACGGAGGAGCTTCGTGACCCCCACCCCCGCGGGTCGATCCCAGGCCCCCCGGAGCCCGCTCCGGGTGGCCTGCGTCCAGGCGGCGCTCCTCATGGGGCTGTGGCTCCTGTTGAGCGGGCTCCTGGACGGCTTTCACCTGGGTCTGGGGGTGTTCTCCGTGGCCCTGGTCCTGTGGCTCGACCGCCGGCTGCGCCAGGCCCCCACAACCCAGGCGCCGGCCCACCCGGGGGCGGCGCTGCGGCCGCTTCGGTTTCTCGCCTACCACCTCTGGCTGCCGGTGCAGATCCTCCTCTCGGCGGTGTACGTGGCCCGGGTCGTGCTCTCGCCCCGCCTGGACATCCAGCCCCAGATGGTTCGGTTCCGGTCGGCCCAGCCCAACGCGTTCGCCAAGATGCTGCTGGGCAATTCCATTACGCTGACGCCCGGAACCCTCACGGTGGACCTGGACGAGGACCGGTTCCTCGTGCACGCCCTCACGGCCGACACCGCCCGCGGGCTCCTGGAAGGCACCATGCAGGCCAAGGTGGCACACCTCTTCCAGGACGAGCCCGGCCCCATGGTCTTCGACGTGACCGTGGAGGCGGGGGACGGCGCGGCAACATGAACACCTTCCTGCTGATCCTGGCGGGCATCCTGGCGCTCGCCCTCCTGATCCCCTTCTACCGGGTGGCCAGGGGCCCCACCGTCTTCGACCGGCTCCTGGGGGCGGGCGCGGTGGGGAGCAAGACCATCGTCATCGCCTGCCTGTTCGGGTCGATCTACGGGAGGCTCGACATGTTCATCGACCTGGCGTTGGCCTACGGCGTACTGAACTTCGTGGGCCTCATCGCCATCGAGAAGTACTACTGCAGCCGGGAGCGGACGGAATGACACTCCTCCAGGAGACCTTGGCGGTTGTCTTCCTCGCCGCCGGGGGCGCCTTCATGCTGGTGGGCTCCATCGGCATCGTGCGCCTGCCGGACTTCTATACTCGCACCCACGCCGCCAGCAAGATCGACACCATGGGCATCATGCTGCTCCTGGCGGGCCTGGCATTCCACGAGGGGATGACGCTCAGCACCGGCAAGCTCGTTCTTCTCATCGTGTTCGTGGCGGTGGCGAACCCCGTGGGATCCCACGCCCTGGCCCGCTCGGCCCTGCGCTTCGGCCTCAAGCCCTGGTACGCGGGCGAGCCCAAGGGAGCGAAATACCAGTGAACTGGGAGATCGAGATCCTCTTCTACGTGGTGCTCACGACCGCAGCGGTCATCGCGCTCCACGTGAGGAACCTGATGGCAGCCTCGGTGACCCTGACCATCTTCAGCTACGTGGGTGCGCTCCTCATGATGTCCATGGGCGCGGTGGACGTGGCGTTCACGGAAGCCGTGGTGGGTGCCGGGATCACCGGGGTCTTCTACATCGTGATGATCCTCAAGACGACCCAGCGGAGCTCGGATTGAGAGCCGGATACCTCCTGGTGGCGGCGGCCCTGGCGGGCTTGCTCCTCTATGCCGTGAACCTGCTGCCGGCCCGGGGCGACGTGACCGCCCCCGCCCACCGGGAGCAGAGCCTGGCCGGCACCCCCGGGGCGGGCGACTTCTACATCCGCAACGCCCTGCCCCAGGCGGCGACCCCCAACATGGTCACGGTCATCCTGGCCGACTACCGCGGCTTCGACACCCTGGGAGAGACCTTCGTGGTCTTCACGGGGGGCATCGCGTGCTGGCTCTTGCTGCGGCGGAGGCGCCCGTGAAGGCCCCGTCCCAGAGCCCGATCATCGCCGTGGCCTGTCGCTTCATCGCTCCCCTCATCCAGATCGTGGCGCTCTACGTGCTCTTCCACGGGCACTACAGCCCCGGCGGCGGGTTCCAGGGGGGCGTGCTCCTGGCGGCCAGCTTCATCCTGATCCGCATGGCCCTGGGCCTGGACGCGGGCCGCCTCCAGTTTCCCACCCGGGTGGGGGTCGCCCTCGGAGGCCTCGGCGTCCTGGTCTACACCGGAGTCGGGATCGCCGCCCTGGCGGCGGGGGGGAACTTCCTGGACTACGGCCACCTGCCCCTGCCGGGGTTCGAAGCGCCGGCCCGTCGCTCCCTGGGAATCCTCCTGGTGGAGGTCGGCGTGTTGGTTGCGGTCACGGCGATCATCACCGTCATCTACGACGAGCTCATCGAGAGCGGACCCGATGCTTGACCATATCGGCGGGCACTACCCGTACTACTTCCTGGCGGCCCTCATGGTCATCGGGTTCTACGGCATGCTCTCCAAGCGGAACCTCGTGAAGAAGACCGTGGGCATGTCGATCCTCCAGAGCGCGATCATCCTGTTCTGGCTCGTGGCGGCCTACAAGCACGAGGCAACGGTACCCGTGTACGACCAGGCGCTGGGACTGGCGGACCCGAGCCGCTACATCAACCCCCTGCCCCACACCCTCATGCTCACCGCCATCGTCGTGGCGGTGGTGACCCTGGGGGTCGCCTTCGCCCTGATCATCCGGATCTACCAGACCTACCGCAGCCTGGACGAGTCCGTGATCCTGGATCAGATCGAATGATCTCCTCCCACACCCCCGTCCTCATCCCCCTGGGCTTCCTGGTGGCGGGGCTCCTCGTTCCCCTGGCCGGGGCGCTGCGCCGCCGCCTGGCCCCCGCCGTGGCCGTGGGGGCCACCGGGCTGGTGGCCGCCGTCTCCCTCGCCGGGCTGGCCCGGGTCGCCTCCGAGGGCCCGATACGGTACCGCCTCGGGGGGTGGGCGCCTCCCATGGGGATCGAGCTCGTCCTCGACCCCCTCTCCGCCTTCATGGCCTCGGTGGTGGCGTGCGTGGCCCTGGTGGTGCTCGTCCACAGCCTGCGGGTCGTGGAGCACGAGAACCCGGATCAGGCGGTGCCCTTCTATGCCGCCGCCATGATCTACCTTACGGGCCTCACGGGGATGACCCTCACCGGGGACCTCTTCAACCTCTACGTGTTCCTCGAGATCAGCTCGCTGTCGGGCTACGCGCTCCTGGGCCTCGGGAACCGCCGGGCGCCCCTCTCGGCGTTCCGCTACCTGACGCTCGGCACGGCGGGGGCTTCCTTCTACCTGCTGGGCCTGGCGTTCCTCTACCTGGAGACCGGCACCCTCAACATGGCCGACATGGCCCGCATCCTGCCGCTCGTGCCCGAGCGATCCGTCCTGGCGGTGGGCCTGGTCTTCATGACCGTGGGCATGGGGCTCAAGATGGCGCTCTTCCCCCTCCACGGCTGGCTCCCCGACGCCTATACCAACGCCGCGTCCACGAGCACGGCGCTGGTGGCCCCCATCGGCACAAAGGTGGCCGCCTACGTGCTCCTGCGCCTGTTCTTCTTCGTGCTCGGCCCCGAGGCGGCCCGGGGAGAGCTGCCGCTGCTGGCGGCCGTGGGGTACCTGGGGGCCGCGGGGGTCATCTGGGGCTCGCTGATGGCCATCACCAAGAGCGAGCTCAAGCGGATGCTCGCCTACAGCTCGGTGGCCCAGGTGGGGTACATCGCCGTGGGCATCGGGCTCGGGTCTCCGCTGGGATTCATCGGGGCCGTGCTCCACACCGTGAACCACGCCTGCATGAAGGCCTGCCTGTTCCTGGTGAGCGCCAATCTTCGGATGCGGCAGGCCCACACCCACATCCCCCGCTTCGACCAGCACCTGCGGCGCGCCATGCCCTGGTCCATGGCCGCGTTTGCCCTGGCGGCCCTCTCCATGATCGGGCTGCCGCCCACGGCCGGGTTCTTCAGCAAGTGGTACCTGGCGCTCGCGGCCCTGGAGCAGTCGAACTGGGTGTTCCTGGGCACCCTGCTCGCCTCGAGCCTCCTGAACGCCGTGTACTTCTTCCGGGTCCTGGAGCGGATCTACCTGATCCGGCCGGCCGACCCCGGCTCCGCCGACGTGCCGCACGAGACGGGCGCCCTGGCGCTCCGGGAAGTGGGCGGGTCGATGCTCGTCACCACCGTGTTCCTCGCCGTGAGCCTGCTCGCCCTGGGACTCCTCAATGCGTGGATCGTGACGCACCTGATCCGCCCCATGCTCCCGGCCGGGCTGTGAGCGGAGGCAACCAGCGATGACCCCCGCCGCGCCCGAGACCTGGCAGACCTGGGTGCCCCTGTGGGCGGTGCTGACCTCGTTTGGCGCCGTGCCCCTGATTCTGCTCTCGGGCCGCCGGGAAAACCTGCGGGAGTTCTGGACACTCGCGGCCGCCTTCGCGAAGTTCGCCCTGGTGCTCACGCTCCTGCCCGGGGCGCTGGGGGGCCGGGTGGCCGAATGCACCCTCCTCGAGATCTCCCCCGGCATCTCGCTGATGCTCCGGGCCGACCCCCTGGGCACCTACTTCGCGGTGATCGCCTCGGGCCTGTGGATCCTCACGAGCTTCTACTCCATCGGGTACGTGCGCGCGGCCGGGGAGGCCAACCAGACCCGGTACTTCGCGAGCTTCGCCGTGTGCCTGGGGGCGACCATCGGGGTGGCGCTCTCGGCCAACCTCCTGACTTTTCTCGTTTTCTACGAGATCCTCACCATCGCCACCTACCCCCTGGTCATCCACAAGGAGACCCCCGAGGCCATTGCCGGCGGGCGCAAGTACCTGACCTACGCCCTGACCGCCGGGGTGCTCCTGCTGGCGGCCGTGGGCTGGACCTACCAGGCCACCGGAACCGTGGATTTTCGCGCGGGGGGCATCCTGGAGGGCGCCGGCCTCGGCCCCGGCGAGCTGCGGGCGCTCTTCGTGCTCTTCCTCGCAGGGGTAGGGGTCAAGGCCGGCATCATGCCGCTCCACAGCTGGCTCCCGGCGGCCATGGTGGCCCCCACGCCGGTGAGCGCGCTCCTGCACGCCGTGGCCGTGGTGAAGTCCGGCGTGTTCGGGGTGGTGCGGGTGGTGGGGTTCGTCTTCGGCCCCGAGGTCATGGCCCGCCACGGGCTCGACCTCCTCCTGGCTGCCTTCGCCGGGGCGACGATCCTGCTCGCCTCGTTCATCGCCCTGCGCCAGGACAACCTGAAGCGCCGGCTCGCCTACTCCACCGTCGGCCACCTCTCCTACATCGTCCTGGGGGTGGCGCTGCTTTCCCCCGACGGGTTCACGGGGGGCCTGCTGCACCTGGCCAACCACGCCACCATGAAGATCACGCTGTTCTTTTGCGCCGGCGCCATCTACGTGAACCTCCACAAGACCGAGGTCTCCGAGCTCGACGGCATCGGCCGGGCCATGCCCTGGACCATGGGGGCGTTCACGGTGGGAGCCCTGGGCCTGGCCGGCGTGCCGCCCATCAACGGGTTCGCCTCCAAGTGGCTGCTGTGCCTGGGTTCCCTGGAAGCCGGCCGGATCGCGGTGCTTGGGGTGTTCCTCCTGAGCGGGCTCCTGAACGCGGCCTACTTCTTCCCCATCGTGCACCGGGCGTTCTTCCGAAACCCCGCCGCGCAGGCGGCACAGGGACACGGCGAAGCCCACGGGAATGGGCACGAGCCCGGAGAAGCCCCCGCCATCATGGTGGTCCCCATCTGCATCGTGGCGCTCCTCTCGATCCTCCTGGGGTTTTATCCGGACCTCTTCTTCGGGTTCTTCCGCCTGGCCTCCGCCATTGCCGCGAGCGTGCTCGGGTTGCCGGGAGGGCCGGGTGTCGCGGGACTGCCGGGAGGAACGCCATGAAGCGCTGGCAGGGCATCGGCCTCGGGCTCGCCACGGCGGTCTCGATCGTCCTCCAGGCGGTCTCGCCCCACGGGGAGGCGGCCCACTGGTGGGACTACGTTCCCGGGTCGTACGCCGCGGGCGGGTTCGCCGGGTGCGCCCTCTTGATCTACGGCGCCAAGTGGCTGGGCAAGCACGCCCTCCAGCGGGGCGAGGGGTACTACCGTGATCGTTGAGACGCTGCCCCCCGGGTTCCTCCTCTGGCTCGGGGCCGCCCTGCTGCCGCTGCTGCCCCAGAAGCTTCGGGGACCGGCCTTCGTCCTGTTCCCCCTGCTGGCTCTCGTTCGGGTGTGGGGCCTGTCCGAGGGCGTTCACCTCTCGGTTCCCTTCTTGGACCAGGAGCTCGTCTGGTGCCAGTCGGACCCCCTGCGCAGGGTGTTCGGCCTCATCTTCGCCCTGATCGCGGTGCTGGGGGGGGTGTACTCCCTCCACGTCCGGGACCTGGGCCAGCAGGTCGCTGCGCTCCTGTATGCGGGCGGGGCGCTCGTGGTCACCTTTTCCGGGGACTACCTGACGCTCTTCCTGGGCTGGGAGGTGATGGCGGTGGCGTCGGCGTGCCTCGTGTGGGCGCGCCGCACCCCCGAGGCCGCGGCGGCGGGCCTTCGGTACGTGCTCGTGCACCTCCTGGGGGGGAGCCTGCTCCTGGCCGGCATCTGCCTGCACGTCGCCCAGACGGGGTCCCTGCAGATCGGGGCGTTCGCCCCGGGCGAGTCCCTGGCGGCCTGGCTGGCCCTGGCCGGGGTGGCGGTCAACGTGGCCCTGCCGCCGCTCCACGCCTGGCTTCCCGACAGCTACCCCAAGGCCACCGCCACCGGAGCGGTCTTCCTGAGCGCCTTCACCACCAAGACCGCGGTCCTGGTGCTCGCGCTCCTCTTCCCCGGGTGGGGGATCCTGGTGCCCCTGGGGGTGATGATGACCCTCTACGGGGTCACCTACGCCGTGCTCGCCAACGACATCCGGGAGGTGCTCGCCTACCACATCGTGAGCCAGGTGGGCTACATGGTGGCCGGGGTGGGGATCGGCACCGAGCTCGGCATCAACGGGGCTGCCGCCCACGCATACAGCCACATCCTGTACAAGGCGCTCCTCTTCATGGGAGCCGGCGCGGTCCTCGAGACCACGGGCCGCACCCACATGGCGGAGCTCGGGGGCCTTGCCCGGCGCGCTCCGGCGGTCCTGATCCTCTACATGGTGGCCGCCTTCTCCATCTCCGGGGTCCCCCTCTTCAACGGCTTCATCAGCAAGTCGGCCGTGGTGGCGGCAGCCGCCGAGAGCCACCGCACGGTCTCGGTCGTGCTGCTTCTTCTCGCCTCGGTAGGCACCTTCCTGAGCGTGGGCCTCAAGGTGCCCTACCTCACCTGGTTCGGCCCGGACCGGGGCATCGAGCCCACGAGGCTGCCCCCCAACATGCTCGTGGCCATGGGGCTCACGGGGGGTCTGTGCTTCCTGTACGGGGTGTGGCCCGACCTCCTCTACCGGGAGCTCCCCTACCCCATGCCCTACCGGCCCTACACGGGAGCCCACCTGGCCGAGACGCTCCAGATCCTCCTGGTCACCTTTCTCGCCTTCTGGTGGCTGCGGAAGAAATTCGTCGGGGAGCGCAAGATCTCGCTCGACACCGACTGGGTCTATCGCGCACCCGGAGCCGCGGCCGGCGCCTGGGCGGTGGGGACGGTCAATGCCGGCTTTGCTGCCTGCGAGACCCTCGTGCTTCGCGCCGTCCACGGCCTGGCTGCCCTCGCGAGAGACCCCGGCCGGCTCGCCGGCCCCTGGGGCGCCCCCCCCGGTGCCGACCCGGACCGCCACCGCCTCCCCCTGGGCGTCAGCCTGGCACTGACCCTGGCGGCCCTGGTGGTTCTGGCGGTGTGGGGGTTGGTGAGGATTTGAGGGTTGCGCGTTGCCCGTTGCGCGTGGCGGGTTGGAAGAAGGGGCCGACATGATCCATGAGCCCCTGCCCGGTCTGTTCCTCGTTTCCCTGAACCTGCCCCGGGAGGGGTTTGGGGGCTTCATCGGGGCCTGGGTCCTCCGCCGCGAGGGCGCGACCGTGCTGGTGGATCCCGGGCCGCGGGCGACCGTGCCGGAGCTTCTCTCCCAGCTTGCCGAGCTCGGCATCCAGCACCTGGACGCGCTGCTCCTCACCCACGTCCACATCGACCACGCGGGGGGCGCGGGGCTCGTGGCGGCCCGCTACCCGGAGGCACGAGTCGTCTGCCACCCCAAGGGCATCCCGCATCTGGCGGACCCCGCCAAGCTCTGGGCCGGGTCCCTCCAGGTGCTCGGCGAGCTGGCCCGGGCCTACGGGGAGATCGCGGCGGTGCCGGCCGAGCGCCTGGAATGGGGCACGGACCTGCAGTTCGGGGGGCTTCGGGTGCAGACCCTCGAGACCCCCGGCCACGCAGCCCACCACGTGTGCTTTCGAGCAGAGGAGCTTCTCTTCGTGGGGGAGGCGGCCGGGATACGCCAGGCGGCGCCGGGAGGGCTTTACGCCCGCCCGGCCGCCCCGCCGCCCTTTCTCTACGAGGAGTTTCGGGCCTCGCTCCAGCGCGCCGCGGGGGCCGGCGCCCAGGGCCTGTGCTTCGGGCACGGCGGCTACGCCCCCGACGCCCGGGAGACCTTTCGGGCGGCTCTGGAGCAGCTCGACCTGTGGGTGGCGTGTGTGGAGGAGTGTATCCGCGCCGGGGCACAGGACGTTTCGGAGGCCGCCTTCCGCCGCCTCCTCGACGCCGACCCCATCTTCGCCCGCCACCGCGAGCTCCCCCCCGACGTCCAGGCTCGGGAGCGCTACTTCTTCGGCAACACGATCCAGGGAATGCGAAAGGACGCGGAGCGGCGCCTGGGGGCGGAGTAGGCGCGCTACGACAGGATGCCCAGCGCGTCCTCGGCGGCCCGCTGCTCCGCCTCCTTCTTGCTCCGGCCCCGGCCGCGGCCCAGGGACCGGTTGGCCACCGCGATCTCCACCTCGAAGACCTTGTCGTGGTCCGGGCCCGACTCGGACACCAGGCGGTAGGTAGGCGCCTTGCCGTACCGGGCCTGGCACAGCTCCTGGAGCCGCGTCTTGTGGTCGTGGCCGATGGCCTCGGTGCCGGCCTCGGCAATGATGGGCTGGAAGATGCTCTCGGCGAACCGGTAGGCGAGCTCGAACCCGCCGTCCAGATAGATCGCCGCGAGGAGCGCCTCGAAGGCGTCGGCCAGGATCGAGGCCTTCTTGCGCCCGCCCGTCTGCTCCTCTCCCCTCCCCAGGCGCAGGTGGGAGCCCAGGTCGAAGGCCCCCGCCAGGCGCTTGAGGCTCTCCTCCTTCACCAGGAACGCGCGCACCTTCGACATCTCCCCCTCGGTAAGCGGCGGGGAGAGCCCGAAGAGGAGGTGGGACACCGTGAGGTCGAGCACGGCGTCGCCCAGGAACTCCAGGCGCTCGTTGTCGGCCACCGGGCCCTCGGCCTCGTTGGCGTACGACTTGTGGGTGAGGGCCTGGTCCAGGAGCTCGGGGCGCTCGAAGAGGTAGCCCAGGTGCTCTTCCAGGTCCCGCAGTTCCTCGCGGCGGCGCATGTCCATCGTTCACTCTCCTCCAGCGAAGCGGCCCGCGACCCCGCTGCGGGCAAGCCCCTCGAGCCGGACGGGGACTTCCCCATCCGGCAGCGGCTCCCGCCACGGCATCCGGACCTCGATGTAGTTACGGGTACGCAGGGCCAGCACGCCCGGCGCGGCCCACCCCTCGGGCAGTGCCAGCATAACCGATCCCACGTGGGTTCGCTCGAACGCCCGGCGTTTTTTTCGCGAGAGCTCCCGCAGGCGCCGCGATCGCTCCGCGGCCACGGGCGGCGGCACCCGGTCCCCCAGGTCCCAGGCCCGGGTGCCCCGGCGCGGGCTGAAGGGAAAGACGTGGAGGTAGGCCAGGGGAAGCTCCTCCAGGAGGCGCTCGGTCTGCCCGAAATCCGCGTCCGTCTCGCCCGGGAACCCCACGATCACGTCCAGACCCAGGCACAGTTCGGGCACGGCCTCCCGGGCGGCTTCCACCCGCTCGCGAAACTGCCCCGCGGTGTACGGCCGCCCCATGGCCGCCAGCACCCGGTCGGACCCCGACTGGAGGGGGACGTGGAGGTGGGGGCAGAGCACCCGGGAGGCCCCGAGACGCGCCACCACCTCGGCGGTGAGCTCCCCGGGCTCCAGGCTCGAGAGCCGCACCCGCGCGAGCCCCGACACCTCCGCCGCATCCAGGAGGGCGCCGAAGGGCTCCGGGGGGGCCAGGTCCCGACCCCAGAGCCCCAGGTGCACCCCGGTGAGGACCGCCTCCCGGTGGCCGCCTGCCCCCAGCCGCGCCAGGCCCGAGCGCACCTCCGCCAGGGGAAGGCTGCGGGAGGGACCGCGGGCGAAGGGCACGATGCAGTAGGCGCAGAAGCACGCGCACCCGTCCTGCACCTTGAGGTAGGCCCGGGCCCGGCCGGCGAAGCGGCCCACGGGCGCCGGGGCGAGCTCTCGCAGGGCCGCGCTCTCCCCCACCCGGACGCCCTCCGCCCGGGACTCCAGGAGCTCGGGAATGGCTCCCTTCTCCCCGTTCCCCACCACCGCGTCCACCCCCAGGACCGCCAGCGCCCGGGGATCCACCTGGGCGTAGCACCCGGTCACCAGGAGGCGGGCGCCGGGCACCTCCCGGCGTGCCCGGCGGATGAGGGCGCGGGCGTCCCGGTCGGAGCGGTGGGTCACCGTGCAGGTGTTGACCACCACCGCGTCGGCCGGCTCGCCAAAGGGCACCAGGGAGTGCCCCCGAGCCTCGAGGCTCTCCTCGAGGGCTCGAGACTCGTACTGGTTGACCTTGCAGCCCAGGGTCAGAACAGAAATGCGCATCGGGAGGTTGTCAGTGGTCCGTTGTAAGTTGTCAGTCGTCAGTTGGAATCCGATGGGACGGATGGGACCTATGGGAGTTTCGCTTCACCTCTCACATTTCACGTTTCACGTTACACGTTTCACGCTTCACGCGCCCTCGATCCACGCCGCCCCCAGAACCAGGTCGCCTTCGTAGAAGACGGCGAGCTGGCCGGGGGCTACGCCGAACTGGGGGTCGGCGAAGGTCACGCGCAGGCCCTCGCCCTGGGCTTCCACCCGGCAGGGAACTTCCCGGGCGGTCGATCGGATCTTGACCGCGCACTCCCAGGTTGCGGGTGCGGGCGGGGGCGGCACCAGCCACGCGGGCGTGCCCGTGCGCAGACCCGCCGCCAGGGCGGCCCGCCTGGGGCCGGCCACGACCCGGGCCGACGCCGGCTCGACGGCGAGCACGTAGAGCGGCTCCGAGCTCGCCAGCCCCAGGCCCCGGCGCTGCCCCACGGTGTAGGCGTGGACGCCCCGGTGCCGGCCCAGCACCCGTCCCTCCCGGTTCACGATCTCGCCGGGGCGGCCCCCGAGCCGCTCCTCCAGGAACGCCCCGAGGCCGCCCCGGGGCAGGAAGCACACGTCCTGGCTCTCGGGCTTCCCCGCCACCGGGAGTCTTCGCTCGGCCGCGAGGCGGCGTACCTCTTCCTTGGTCTTGCTTCCCAGGGGAAAGACCAGGCGGTCCAGGACCGCTGGATCCTCGGGAACGAGGAAGTAGGACTGGTCCTTCCCCGGATCGGCCCCCTTGTGCAGGCGGCGCCCTCCCGGCGGGCCCACGAGCCGGGCGTAGTGCCCGGTGGCCAGGGCGTCGCACCCCAGGGCCCGAGCCCGCTCCCAGAGCCAGCCGAACTTGACCCGGCGATTGCACACGACACACGGGTTCGGGGTCAACCCCCGGCCGTAGGCCGCCCCAAAGGGGGCCACGACGTCGCGCTCGAAGACCTGGTGGGCGTCGAGGACATAGAACGGAATCCCCAGGTGCCGGGCCACCCGGCGCGCGTCCTCGGCGTCCTCCAGGGAGCAGCACCGGGAAGCGTCCCACACCTTGAGGGTGAGCCCCACCGCATCCCAGCCCTGTTCCACCAGGAGCGCCGCGGCCACCGCGGAGTCCACGCCACCGCTCAGGCCGACGGCAATGCGGCGTGACGGGTGATCCTTCATCGTTCTGCCTTCATCCTTCCGAGCACCTTCGCCAGCACTGCCAGGAACCGGTCCACCTCCTCCGCCCGGGTGGTCGGCCCCAGGCTCACCCGTATGGCTCCGCGCACCCGCCACTGGGGCACGCCCATGGCTCGGAGCACCGGGGAGGGCTCCGCGGCGCCCGAGGCGCAGGCGGGTCCGGCGGAGATCGCCACCCCTTCCAGGTCCAGGGCCTGGACCAAGGCCTCCCCCTCCGGCCCCGGCAGGGACAGGCTCGCGGTGTTGGGCAGCAGCAGCGCCCCATCTTCGGGGCCGTTCCACCAAGCCAGGGGCGCCAGCGCCCGAACCCCGAGCACGACCCGGTCCCGCAGGCCCGCCGTCCACGCCGCGTCGGCCTCCCGATCGCGGGCCGCCGCCGCGCAGGCCGCGGCGAGGGCGGCGATCCCGGGAAGGTTCTCGGTGCCGGCCCGCCGCTCCCGCTCCTGGGGTCCGCCCCGCAGGAGCGGCTCCACGGCGGTTCCCCGCCTCGCGTACAGGGCGCCTACCCCCTTGGGCGCTCCCAGCTTGTGGCCCGAGAGGCTCGCGGTCGCGCACCCCAGGTCCGCCGCCCGCAGCGGCACCCTACCCCAGGCCTGCACCCCGTCGCAGTGCCACGGAACCCCGGCCGCGAGCGCCTCCTCGGCGAAGGCCCCCAGCGGCTGGAGGGCTCCGGTCTCCTGGTTTGCCGCCTGGAGGACCCCGAAGCCGGCACCCCCGAGGGAGGCGACCCCCACGCGGCCGTCCTCCCCCACGGGAAGCCACCGTGCCTCCCAGCCCCCCCGCTCCAGCACCTCCAGGGGGCGCAGCACGCTGGGGTGCTCCAGCCGCGCCGCGGCGAAGGAACGGCGCCCGGCGCCCCCCGCCAGACTGGCCAGGGCCAGATTGTTGGCCTCGGTGCCGCCGCTCGTGAAGACCACCTCCCCGGCCTCGCACCCCAGGAACGCCGCCACCTCCTCCCGGGCCGCCTCCAGGAGGTCCCGCGCCTCCCGGCCCTCCCGGTGGGGGCTCGAGGGATTGCCGAAGCGGTCGAGGGCGGCGAGCAGGGCCCCGCGGGCCTCGGGGCGCAGGGGGGCAGAGGCGTTCCAGTCCAGGTAGGCGCGCGGCTGCCCGGCGGCGTCCATCTCAGGACTCCTCCGGCGCCCCGGACACGAACCCCTGGGCCGGGCCCGGGAGGGACGCCAGGAACCGTGCCTCCCAGGGAGAGAGGAAGACCACCCGCCGGTAGCGCAGGCGCGGGTGCGTCACCGCCACTGCGAGGGCCTCTGGGTGCCCCACCCACTGCACCTCGACCCCCGGCCGCCCGAGCTCCCGGACGAGGGCCTTCACCCGGCGGTAGCCCCGGAGCACGGAGCGGCACTCGGGCTGGGCAAAGCGGTCCAGCTCTCGGTTTCGCGAGGTGCGGCCGTGGAGCAGGTCGTCGAAGAGGGCGCGGCGGTCTTCGGGGCTCATGACCCCGGATGGTACCGCGCCCCGCCCCCCCGGTGCACGCCCTTCGCGCCCCGCGGCCGTCCCACGTGGTACGATTTGCCGGGTGCCTCACGCCGGACTTCCCTGGGCGTGGCAGAACCCGACTCCCTCCCCTGGCCTGGCAGCAAGGGCCAGTACAGCATCCGCGTCAACCAGAAGTGGCGAGTCTGTTTCGAGTGGCGGGAAGACGGGCCCCGCGAAGTAGAGATCACCGATTGCCACTGACGGGAGAGCACTCATGTCGAGCAATATGCGGCCCATCCACCCGGGGGAGATTCTGCGGGGCGAGATGGGGGAGCTGGGCCCCTCCGCGCGCCGGCTGGCCGTCGCCCTAAACGTGCCTGCAAACCGGATCACCGGCATTCTGAATGAGCAGCGGGCGGTGACCGCGGACACGGCTTTGCGTCTGGCCCGCTACTTGGGCATTGCCCCGGAGTTCTGGCTCAACCTGCAAAGCGCGTACGATCTGCTCTGTGCTCGCCGCGAGGTCGGCCGCCAGAAGACTTCGAGGACATCCCCGGCGTGGAGCTCACCGTGCTCCCCACGCCGCGACGGTGACCACCCGCCAACGCACCGAAAACGCAGGACAGCGCCGAAAAGCCCCGCCGGCCCTGGAACTCAGCCGACTTCGCGCACCCTGTGCACCGACCCAGGTCGTCCCCCGTGCCCTCCTCTCGGGGGATCCGCATCGAGCACAAGGCACCGCCAGCACCAACGTTCCCCCTTGCTTGGCCAGGTAGCAACGCTTTTCTGCCCGAGCGTCCCCCTCACCTCGACTATCTGATCCAAGTGGCAGCGGCGAATCTGGGGTTGGTCATGCACACCTTGTTCGGGTTGGGAACGCCGAGGGGCTGGGCGAACCGCCTGTTTCCGGCGCTCTCTGGCGTCGGGTGGCCATATCATTGGTGGGGGGTTCTTCCGGCGGGTGGAGGGTATCCGCTTTGCAGACCGCGGGACGCACCAGCACCAGCACCAGCACCGTCACCGCCGTGGGCCGTGGGCCGTGGGTCGTCAGCCGGTGGCGTCCCGGCGGGAGCCGTGGAGGGCGGCGCCCAGGGCCCCCAGGAGGTCCGGGTGCTCGGCGGCCTCCACCCCGGTGCCGAGGCGCTCGGCCAGGGCCTCGAGGACGAAGGGGTTTCGGGCCACGCCGCCGCTGAACACCACGGGGGGCTCCCAGCCCAGCCGCTCGAGCATGACGGCGAGCCGGCACCTGGTGAAGCACGGTGAGCGGGTCCGGGCGCTGCACCGGGAGAGCGCCGCCAGGGGCGCGAGGCGCCCCTGCGCCCGGCCGTGGAGGGGCACGCCCCCCCTGTCAGCGGCCCAAAAGGGCTAGAAGCACCCGAGCTGGCACTGGCGCAACTTGTGGCCCCGGGCGTTGGCCGCGTCCGCCGCGGCCCGGGGCGCGGCCCCCAGCTCCCCGGCCAGGGCGAAGACGTTGGCGCAGGTGAGCTCGCCCTTCTCGTAGAGCGCCCCCACGCGGCGGGCGAGCTCCGGGTCGGCGGGCTCGGGGGCCGTGCCGAGCCGCGAGGTCTTTCCCACCTGGAAGCACCCGAGCTGGCAGTCGCTCACGCGAAGTCCCAGCCTGTCGATCCGCACCCCCACGTCGAGCCGGGAGACCCCCTGCTCCCCGGCGATCCTCCAGGCGGTGGGGCACGGCACGAGCCCGTCCTTCGCCTTTGCCCGCACGGCCTCCTCCAGCCGGGAAAGGGCCTCGGGGGAGAGCTGACCGGGGTTCTCGGGAAGCTGGATCCGGCGCTTCTTCTTCTCGCGGTCGGCTTCGGTGAACTCGCGCATGGGAAGTCTCCTCGATACCCCGCAGGTACTCAAGAAAGCTGGTACCGTGCGTCTTCGAGCTCGCTAAGCTCACGCTGCAAACCTCTGAGCATTTCTGCTTCGCCCGCCCACTCCACATACTCCAGGTCCCCGCCGGGCAGGTCCTCCGCCGCCATGTGATGAAGGAAATCTTCGGTACTGGTCTCGTATCGCCGTTCGAGCTCGGCCAGTCGCCTTCGGCAGCGCGCGATCCCCTTCCTGAGTCGCGCATTGTAGGACTCGATGGCCTGCGCCACAGGCCGGAAACCCTGCGCGCCCTTCAGTTCGATGACCATCTGCACACTCATCCTGCCTCCTCACGACTACCGGAGTCTCCCCAAGGAGGGAGCCCAATCGGTGGGCACCGCTCACCGAAAGTTTCCTGAAACGAACCCCAGGGAGCCTCGAAGCCCCTCCCAGTCGTGGAATACTAGGCGGCCAGCCGGGACCGCAGGTCGCGGACCTCCTGCTCGAGCCGGGCCACCCGCTCGCCAAGGACGAAATGCTCGTCGCGTCGGACGATCACCTCGTACAAGTGGGCAATGGACCGGTTGGTCTCATCCAAACGGCGCAGCAAGTCGGCGTGGAGGACGTCCATGCGCTTGTTGGCTTCCTCGATGCGGCCCCCCAGCTCCGTGCGCACCTCGTCGATGCGGCCCCCCAGCTCCGTGCGCACCTCGTCGATGCGGCCCCCCAACTCCGTGCGCACCTGGTCGATGCGATCGCAGAGCTCGGTGCGCATCTCGTCGATGCGCCGGCTCTGGTCCGCCAGCTGTGCCTGCACGTCGTCGATGCGCTTGTTCGTGACCTGCAAGACCGCCTTGATCTCGGCGGTTTCTGCCCGAAGAGCGCCGAGCTCGGGCAAGACGAGCTCTTGAAGGGCCTTCTTCAGTGTTTCCATCATCTCCATGAGGCGCCTCCCCAAGCGACGCATAGACCTATCTTGCCGTGTGATTTGCAGTGTACGGAACCGCACCCGCTGCCGCAAGGCCCCGGGCCCGGCGCCCCAATGCTACCGGAGCAGGGCTCCGGCAGCCGGCGGGTTTGACCTGGGGGACACCGCCGGTGAGGGAGAGGATGGTCTGCTCTCGTCTCTCGCGCGACGCCTTCGGGGGCATCGCCGCTGCGGTGAAGCGGTATCCGGGCCGGCACGGCGCCAGCCCCTCAGCCTTTGGTTTCGACTT